>NZ_JACMYP010000094.1 GCF_020889705.1 Bradyrhizobium altum
CCGAACGGTCCATCACTCCCAAGGCCGCCTCCCCAAAACCAGCCTTGAATCTGATTTGCTCCTAACATAGATCCTTAGAGTCCATACCACCTAATGCTGGCGCGGTGCTTCTCGCTAACTCGATGATCGGCTCGGCCGCAGCGACCGTTGGCACTCGTCTTTCATCGATCGCACGCGCAAGTCGACCCATGCCGGCCAAGACGGCATCCAGGCCCATTCACGGCTCAATTTTGATACGGCCGGCATTCTCCAGAGCGAGAAAATGCACGAAAACGGCCGAGTTTTCGCGCCTGTCTCCGCTTCGAGGTACGAATTTTTGGAGCAAGGTGGCGGAAGGAGAGAATCTAGAAAGAAATTTGCTCCTCTGCTGCGGCTGAGGTGCTCTCGCTAGAGGAAAGCGATTGGAAATCGAGCTTGCTCTGCGCGTCTAAACCAGCCCTGTCTGGCATTAAATACCTCGCCACGAGACGTGACGTCTCCGAGACTTTATGGCCAATCGGACGAGCCGCCGGACGGAACCCCTGTGAGTCAGCAACGATGGCTCTGAAGGAGAGCGCCATGCCGGCGATACGGCAGATCTCATGGCAGAGCGAACTGGCTTCGAACAATCCGGGGTCGGGCAGTCCGCTGAATTATTGGGGTGGCACGGCTTGAGCTCCACGAGCCATGTCCCGGCCCACGAGAGACGCGGCCGCGCGGCGGCGACTCTCGCGAAATCACCGACGATTTCATGCAAGCCGCGCAGCAGGATTTCCTCGGTGTGTGATCCAATTCGGGGATTTCGCCAACCACACGCCTGCCGGCTGCAGCAGCCATCGCTACACCGCCTGGGGCGTCGGTAGTGCTCGCCGGTCTATTCTCGGCACTCCGGGTCACCGGGGGCGGGCTGACGGAGCAGAAACTCATGTTCCTCGGCGCGGAAGAAGCGGCGACCGGCATCGCAGACCTCGTGGTGACCGCCATGGTCGGCACAGGCCATTTCGGAGGAGGAAGCGCGGCGCTCGATCTGCCTGATCGATTCGAGGGCCGGCGAGTCAACGCGCACACAGACCTAGGCGAGATTTTCCTCGGTGCCGACGCGGATCTCCCGCAAGACAACCTCTCCGCGGCGCTGCCGCACGTCCGCGAGGTCTCTGGCTATATCGCAACGGAAGTGGTCCCCCTTGCTGATCAGCGCCGCCTCGCCGCCGGTCGTCTCCCGTTGGATGAACTGCCACGTCTGCGCTCAGATGTTCGACGCAGAATACAGTAGCAAACTTGCGTGGTAGGCTTCACTGCCCCAATCAAAACGCCGGCCCCCCGATGCACCAGCATTCTCGCGAGACTGCTTCCCGCCGGGCGGCAATATGATTGATCTATCGGCACCGAGGTTGCGCGCGCGAAACGGACGCTAGCGGGCGCGACATCCGGGGCGACCGCGCCGCCGAGGCCACCACCCGGCTTGGCCCATGCTCTCACGCTATGCTCACCGACGCCGCCGGCCACCCGGGCCCGCGACGCTTTTTTAAAGAAACTCGCGGTGGTAGAAAATACAATTGCACTAGAGTACTCGATGAGTTTCGATCTGGAGTGCTTTTGATGAAGAAGTTATTCATTGCTGCATTCTTGTTGATTTTCAGCTATTCGGCCCGAGCTCAAACGGAGTGTATGAATTCGATAAAGGTCGATACCGCTAAATCTGTTACTTTCCGAGGCTATTGCTTCGCTTGATGCACCAACAGCTCGGCAATCCGATTATCCGCCCGACGGAGCCTTCGACAAAGTTCGCGGCTGATATTCTGCATCACCAGGACATAGGCGTGGATGTCTGCCTTGCAATATGTGTAGAGGCTTCGAGCCGAGAGCTCATAGAGGACTGTCGGGCTTTGCGCGACGACGGAGGCTGATCGATTTTGCATTTCGATGAGCGTCATCTCGCCAAAAAAATCACCGGGCTCAAGACTTGCCATACGAATCGAGCCTCCCGAATGCCCAAGCTTGCTCACCAGGAGCTCGCCGGAGTGAACAACAAACATTGAACGCCCTGGTTCTCCTTCCGCGACGATTGTTGCTCCGACGTCGAAGCGACGCTCGACAAGCATCGAGATTAACCGATCGAGGCTCGTGTCTGACAGCCCACCAAAGAAAGGCGTGGCGAGTAGGAAAGCTTTCAATTCGGAAGAGCTGACAGCCATCGAGCCAATATACCGCCACTTCCGGCGGCAGCAACCCCAACGGACCGGGTGGAATATAGCGTCCGCTCGCTCAGGTGAATTAGCGACTCTCGTTCAGCCAGCGCGATCGCGCAGAGCCGTGTCGTTGTGCCGGTTCAATGGCCCCCTTCAGAGCCGGCATCGTTGGGAGTGCCGGCTCTGACATGCACCTGCTCATTGATTACGCCGGAAACGGTCCGAAGGGACCGCTCATAGGAAAGGTAGGTCCGGTGCCAGTCGGAAGCCTTGGACCACCCCCGATAGTCGGAGAGATAAATATTACCCCTCCATGACCGTCGGAAACCGGAATTCCGAAGCAACCGCCAGTCACGGATCCACATTCTTCATCGGACAGCGGACGGACCGTCTGATGCTCATTCTGATATGCACTCATCATAATCTCCATCTGTCTATGGTGACGGATGATCCTTGTCATCCGAGTGCAGCTTGCCGGATCAACGAGCAGTTCGCTGTGACTTTGATCACGCAGCATGTCCAAGCAACACAGACTACTCTTCATCGGATCGTTGATGTTCTTGCCGAATGAGGTGAACGGCGCAGGTCAGCTCGGCGCCCCCCCACCGAACAAAAATGCGAGGTTCTCGTTTCTGAGACCTCGCATCGATTAATGGCCTTCCAGTATGCCCAAGGTACGAACCGGGCTTGAGCTAGCTCCGAATAGGTCCTCCTGGAGAAGAGGGAATATGAAGTTGGCTCACGAGCCACTTTATGAAATCCGAAACGGCCGAATTGCCGGTTCCGGCACTACTGCGGCCTCCACCGCACGCAGAGTCGAGTTCGTCTCCCGTCAATTCCCGCATTTTCTGCATGGTGCGCTCCTCTCGTCTATTGGACTTGTGCCAGTTGAGATCATGGTCGTGGCCAAAGCGAAACCCGCGATGCGAGTGTCCCGGATCTCGCTTTGGTCAAACGGCATGTTCAAAAGATCTGGCTGATGCAGTACCCAATTCCGGCGAGAAGGCCACCGCCAACGGCACCGGGTCCGGCACCGACACCGCCAGCCGCAGCACCGCCCATACCGCCCGTCACCGCTCCGCCCGCTACCGCCTTGGCAAAATCTCCCCAACTCCATTTGCCGCCGGCGACCGCGTCGAGTTCGTCGATGGAAAGCTCGCGTGTCGCTGCATTGTCGTTCATGTTAGGCGTCATCTCAGTCCTCCTTGCTGTGTTGATGGTGCGGGACCACCCCGCAACCGGAGTGCAGCATGACCCAACTGCCCGGAGGCTTCTGTGAGGACCGTCACGCTCGGCGCGTCGCACCATAATTGATCCAGCCGACCTGCCCCTAAAGGCTCGACGGTGAGGCGAGCGATGCGCTTTCGCGCTTCAAATCGCGCCTTGTGACGCGCATCACGCTCAACCTGGGCGGCCAGCCTATTCTGCAAACTCGGGAAAGGACGACTCGTCCCGAACTTATGGCAGGACGCCAAAGGAGCATACAAATGTGGAATCGAGGATTCGCCGGCAGATCCCGCCTTCGGCATCAGTCGCCCGACGCGCTAAAGGCGCGCGTGAATGGAACTCAGGATTCCGGTCGTCGTATCGATAACCTTCAAGACCTCTTGTGCCTTTCCGAATCCCACCGGATTTTTGACGCACTGCTCGGACAACTGAACCAGCCGCTTCCTCTCGCTGGTGAGAATGACATTGGTTTTTTCAACTGCAAACTTGACGACACCTCGCAAGGGATTGTCGTCACCGACGTCGGTCAGATCCTTCTCCATTGTGATGAGATATTCGTAGGTGGCGAGTTCGTCGGAAATTTGCAGAAGCTCACGGATCGTGGAGTTGATGCAAACGATGTCTCCGTTCGGCACGTCCGAGCGCTTTGCGGTTTCGACGAGATCAGCCATCAAATTCGCAAACAACGGTTTCAGGCTTTCCGCCTGCTTGAGGTCGCTCTCGGAAAGGACCCCGGCCCGTGATACGGAGGAGTATAGCAGGCTCAGCGCTACACTCGCCGAGATGGCCAGCCGCGCGTGCGCTGCAAACAACCGATTTGCCTTGCCGCTCAGCGTGCGCATTCAAGCCCCGCCACCGATTTCGCGCCGGCCTTTATTGTGACGACGTCTGTTCTATGCGAAGATACCGGCATATTCATTCAATCAATTAAGTGCTTTGCGTGCAGATATGTCCACCTTGGAAACGCTCGGAGAACCTGAGAATAGGAGGGCAACCTCCGAGCCGCAACGGGCATTTCGGGCGACGGCGCTCGACCGCGCGGCCTCTCCCGAGCAGCTTGATCACCTTGTGATCCTCACCAAGTCCGCCGACTGGATCATCACGGTCGTTTTCCTCGTTGCGATTGTGGCCGCGGTCGTGTGGGGTATTTTCGGGCGCGTGCCGACCCGTGTCTCCGGCGAGGGAATCCTGATCAGCAATGGCGGCAAAGTAGTCGACGCCGTGTCGGCTGCCGCTGGCCGGCTGCAGTCTGTTGCCGTCACGGTCGGCGACCACGTCGACCTGGGTCAGCCGATCGCCCAGATCATTCAGACTGACATTGAGCAGAAACACAAAGCGGCGGTCGAAGTATTCCAAGAGCGGCAGCGCGAATATGCCGAACTCAAATCGAAGGTCGCGGTCGAACTCGCCGCCAAGAGCCAGAACTTCGAGAAACTCGAGGCCGCGCTCGAACAAGTCATCAAGGCGACGGGCCAGCGCGTCGACTATCTCTCAGTCGACGTCAAGAACCTCGAGGGCCTGCTTGCGAAAGGCTACACGACGCGACGCACTCTCGAGGAACGGCGGCAGGAACTGAACGATGCGCAGCAGCGCCGCCTCGACGCGCAGAACGAGATTCTCAAGCTCAAGTCGCAGAAGACGGACCTGGAGACGCAACGCGAACGCGACGTTCAACAATCCGAATTCACCCTGAACGAAGCACGCCGGCAAGTGAATGCAGCCGCGGAGCAGCTGAGCCAAAACACGCAAGTGCTGAGCCCGATGGAAGGCCGTGTCCTCGAAGTGAAGATCTCTCCCGGTTCCGTGCTGACGGTCGGGATGCCTGTGGTCCAGATCGAAAGCGAGGGCAACAAGCTCCAGGCCGTCGTCTACATCCCGGCCGAGCACGGCAAGCAGATCAAGCCGGGGATGCAGGTCCATCTCGAGCCGAGCACCATCAAGCGGGAGGAGTTCGGCATGATGCTGGGTACGGTCTTGAGCGTCTCCGATTTCCCGATGACGCCTCAAGGTATCAGCGCGGTGCTGCATAACGAAAGCCTGGTCTCCCGCTTCTCTCACAACGGCGCGCCGTATGCCGCCGCGGTGGCGCTTCAAGAGGACGATTCCACCGCAACGGGCTATCGCTGGGCCGTGGGCAACGGACCCGACGCTCATTTGACGAGCGGGACGCTGGCGCGCGCGGAAATAACAACTCGGCGGCAACGACCGCTCGATCTGATAATCCCCTTGATCAGGCATCTCACGGGAATTGATGGATAAGCCCTCTCCTCCATCGGCGAGCGCGCGGCACGGTCGCCTTTCAAGATGGCTGCGCAAAAAGGTGAAGCGGACTCCCGTCGTCCTGCAGATGGAGGCGGTCGAATGCGGCGCTGCGGCGCTCGCGATTATTCTAGCCTATCACGGTGCCTGGACTCCCCTGGAGCAGCTCCGCATTGCTTGCGGCGTATCGCGCGACGGAAGCAAAGCCAGCAACATAGTCCGAGCTGCGCGGCGCTATGGCCTTGTTGCAAGAGGGTATAGCGTCGAGCCGAGGGCGCTGGCTCAGCTTCCGACGCCCTGCATCATCCACTGGAACTTCAATCATTTTGTGGTTCTGGAGGGCATCAAGGGCGGGCATGCCTATATCAACGATCCTGCGACCGGGCGCAGATGCGTCAGCATGGCCGAGCTCGATCTTGCCTTCACCGGGGTAGTGTTAGTTTTCGAGCGCGGCGAAGAGTTCAGAATGGTCGGTAGCAAGCCCAACGGGATCGGGCTTCTGCTACGAGAGTTACGTCACTCTAGGGCGGCGGTTTTCCTGCTGGTGATCGTGAGTATCGCGCTTGTCGTTCCAAATATCCTTGCCGCCGGCTTTTCCAGGATTTTTGTCGACAATATCCTGATCCAGCACAACAATAGCTGGCTCATGCCACTCCTGATCGGCATGGCGCTGACAGCGGCTTGTCGTGCGGTGATGGTCGCGGTTCGTCAGTCGGTACTGTTGCGGCTGCAGGCCAAGCTCTCCGTTGTCATGACCAGCCGCTTCCTCTGGCGTATGATGGCGCTGCCGCTGGAGTTTTTTACCCAGCGCCATGCCGGCGACGTTGCTAGCCGCGTCGCGTCAAACGAGCAGGTCGCGCGCCTCTTATCCGGCGGAATTACGATGAACGCGCTCAGCTTGACGTCGGTACTTCTGTTCGGCGGCGCGATGGCGGTCTATGACGTAAGCCTGACGTTGTTGTGCGTCGCGATCTCCTTCCTGAACGTTCTCCTGCTTCGCCTGGTTGGGGGACGACGGCAGGAGCTCAGCTACCGGCTCGCGGTCGAACAGGGCAAGCTTCTGGGTGCTACCGTAGGTCTGGTACGCACCATCGAAACCATCAAGGCGAGCGGTCTGGAGGATGATGCATTTGGCAAATGGGCCGGCCTCCAGGCGAATAATCTGAATGCTGAACAGAAGCTCGGTGCATCGGCCATCATATTGGACATGGTGCCGACTCTGCTCTCTGGATTGATGGTCGCCGCGATCCTTGGCCTCGGTGGGTTGAGAGTCATCGAAGGCTCGCTGACGCTTGGTAGCCTGGTTGCGTTCCAATCCCTGGCGATGAACTTCTCGGAACCATTCGAGAATCTCGTCAACTATTTCGGCGGCCTACAGACCATCAAGGGGGCGCTCGAACGCCTGGAGGATATTCGCAATTACCCACTCCGGCCCACGCTACTCGGCAAGGCGGCCGATAGCATTCCACCAAAGCTTGCTGGTACGGTCGAGCTTCGCAATGTCAGCTTTGGATATTCCGTTCTGGAAGCACCACTGCTGGTCGACTTATCGCTGGTAATCCCTGCGGGATCGCGCATTGCGCTCGTCGGCGTCTCCGGCAGCGGAAAATCAACGCTCGGCAAATTGATCTGCGGGCTATACGAGCCATGGGCGGGCGAAATTCTCTTCGATCGATGGAAGCTGGCAGACCTTCCGTCTCAGGAATTCGCAAACTCCGTGTCCTATGTCGACCAGGATATATTTCTGTTCGAGGGTACCGCGCGCGACAATCTGACCCTTTGGGATTCCACGGTAGATGAGCGCGACTTGATCGCCGCGACCAGGGATGCGTTGATTCATCACGATCTGGCCACGCGTCCCGGAAACTATGACTGCCACGTCAATGAGGGCGGAGGCAATTTCAGCGGCGGGCAACGTCAACGCATCGAGATCGCCCGGGCATTGGTCTGCAGTCCTTCGGTTCTCGTGCTGGATGAAGCGATGGCCGCCCTCGATCCGATCACGGAAAAGGCCATCGACGACAATCTGCGACGCAGAGGTTGCACCTGCATCATTATCGCGCACCGCCTGAGCACAGTGCGCGATTGCGACGAAATCATTGTGCTGGAGCATGGCCGGATTGTGGAGCGCGGCACCCACGAAAAGCTTGTCGCGCTCCAGGGCAGCTATGCAAGGCTCGTGGCAAGCGAATGAGCAACCCCGTCGCCAAGGACGAGTTTTCGACCGAGAGGCCAATTGCAAGCTCCGGTCCTCGTCGCGTGGCGATCGATCCGCGGCATCCCATTCTCCTCAACGAACGGGATCAGGTGCTGGAGGTGAGCGCCGGTCATGTCGATATCTTCGCCGTGGAAACCTGCGGCGTTCGCCATCATATGTTTCGATGCGAAGTTGGTGAGGTCATACTGGATCTGCACACTGCCTGTGAAAGGTCCGCAATGCAATTGAAGGTTGTCGCAGTCGGTGGTCCTGACGCCGAGATCATCGCCGTCTCGCGAAGCGAGATCGCCACCGATCGCCTGTTCGGCTGGGTCGCCCGGCTGTCCACGCTCGCGGAAGGACCGGCCCGATCAGACAACGCTTCCGAATTGAGCGGTGGCGAAACGAGAGAACTGCATCCAGGCGAGCGTTGTCGCGGCCCGAAGCGGAGCATCGTTTGGGCTCGCATAGAAGCAGGAAGCGCAACGGTATTGGGTCTCGACCTCGAGCTCGCCACCGAAGATCCCGCCGTTCCGCTCACGGCAGATGTTTGGCTGGAAGCTGGCAAGGAGGGCTCCAGGATCATAGCCGAGCCGACCGCGCCTGAATTGTCTCTGGTCTGGCCGGCGCTCGACCGCTTCCATATCGCGATTGCCGCAAGTCTAGAGCGGTCATTGGGACATGAACGGTCGGCCGGACGGCAACAGCTCGCCCGGCGAACCGAGCTCACCCACGCGCGGACCCTGGATGCCCTCGAGCGTCTCTCTGACGTTGTTACTGCGCCGGCCGGTCGCGCGCAGGTTGAGCTGGACGTCAGCGATCCCCTGCTCGCGAGCTGCCGGCTCGTTGCGGACGCCTTGGGAAGCTCCATTACTCACGCGAGCCGAGCAAATCCCGCAGGGCAGAGCTTCGGCGACGTTCTGCAGATCGCGCGTGCCTCACGGTTGCGAATTCGCCGCGTCCAGTTGCGCGATCGTTGGTGGAGTTCTGACGCTGGCCCTTTGCTAGGGTGGCATGGGCCCGAAAGTGACCCGGTCGCTCTGATCCGTGATCGGCGTGGCCGGTACACGATGATTGATCCGAAGCGAGGACGGCGGCAACCGGTCAGCCGCTCGGTTGCAAACGTTCTCGCACCGGAAGCCGTCAGCTTCTACAAAACTCTGCACGCGTATCCACTTCGCTATCGCGACCTGCTATCATTCGCGACCGGAGGCCTCTCTGGCAGCATGGCCCGGCTCATTCTAGCGATCATTGCCATTGGGCTACTTTCACTAATACCGCCGCTAGTGACAAATCTGCTCGTCAATTCGGTGATCCCTCGCACGGAGATCGACCAGCTCGTCGTTTGCGCGGCGGCGCTTTCCGTCACTGCGATCGCGATAGCCGGACTGCAGGGAATGCAGGGACTGGTCACGCTCAGACTGGAAGGCATCCTCGATTACAAGCTCCAAGCCGCTCTTATCGATCGCCTGCTCAGATTGCCGGCGTCGCTGTTTCGCGACTACACGACCGGGGATCTGGTCGACCGTTCGATGGGCATTGAAGCAGCGCGCCAGATCGTTACCGGAAGGACCTTACGAGGCTTTACGTCAGCTCTGTTCGGCATCTTCAGCCTTGGGCTGATGCTTTACTATGACCTGTGGCTCGGCAGCATTGCACTTCTGCTGATCGGGCTCCGGGCGGCCGCGATCGTCGCAACCAGCGCCCTGCGGGTCTATTACGAGAGCAAGCACTTCAATCTGCAAGGCAAGGTCAGCGGATTTGTGCTGCAACTGATCGCTGGCGTCAGCAAGCTTCGCGTGGCGAACGCCACAAGTCGTGCATTGGCGCGATGGTCGGGACAGTTCGCTGTTCAGAAGCGTTACTTCATTGCCTCGCAACGAGCGGCCAACATTCTGGTAGTCTTCGAGACCGCCTTTCCGCTGATTGCGACCTTGATCATTTTTGCGATCGCCTCGCGCACCAACAGTCAGCTTTTGGCTAATCTCGGTGCCTTTCTTGGTTTCCTCTCCGCATTCGGACAGACCACGGCAGCCATCGGAAACTGGGCTTCGAGCATGAGTGAATCGCTAGTCGTCATCCCCCATTTAAGCCGGATGAAGCCGATTCTATCCGCTGCCGCCGAGATCGCAGAAGATCGACGTCCGACGGGCGAACTGATGGGCGAGATCGAGTTTTCCGGCGTCACCTTCCGTTATATCAAGGATGGACCGAAGGTCCTCGATGACATCACCCTGCGCATTTCGAGAGGTGAGTATGTGGCGATTGTCGGTCCTTCGGGCAGCGGAAAATCATCGCTGCTGCGATTGCTGCTGGACTTCGAGCGGCCGGAGGCCGGCACTATTTTCTATGATGGCAAGGCGCTGAACACGATCGAGACCAGCGACGTGCGCCGTCAGCTTGGCGTTGTGCTGCAAGACACCAAGCTGGCAACGGGCAATCTGTACGAAAACATTTGCGGCGGCGTCGACCTCACCTTGGACAAGGCCTGGGAAGCCGCGCGGTTAGCAGCCCTTGACGCCGATATCCGCCAGATGCCGATGGGCATGCACACGCTCGTTGCAGAAGGGATCAATACGCTCTCGGGTGGACAGCGCCAGAGGATCCTCATCGCCCGCGCCCTGGCACGTTCACCACGCATTCTGCTTTTTGACGAAGCCACGAGCGCGCTCGACAATCAGACGCAGGCGATTGTCGGCGCGTCGCTGGAGCGGCTGAACGTTACGCGTATCGTCATTGCACATCGGCTGAGTACAATCCGCCGTGCAGACAGAATCGTGATGCTGATCGGTGGCAAGATCGTGCAATCGGGAAGCTATGACGAGTTGACGAGCGGAACCGGCCCATTTGCGGAGTTCGCGCGGAGACAGCTTATGGCCTAGCCGGTCGGCCGACGATGTTGCTTCCCTACAGGGCCGTCGAGGCTCGTTGAGAGGCACTCGCCGCAGGCCGCCAAGAAAGTGCGACCAGTCGAGTGCGACGTTCCTGTGTGAGATTCGTCACAGCAACAATGGATAACGGCTGTCATGCTGGCATCACGATGAACGCGGTGTTTATCGAAGCAACGGAGAGCCAATATGATCCGCGATTTGAACGAATCCGATATCGAAGAAGTCTCCGGCGGCCTGCAGGATGGCTATCAGTTCTGCGTGGATGGTCCGGCAGGGACTGGTGTGTATCCGTCGTATGTCAATTGCGACCCGCCGACGAACCGACAGGTCTACGGCGCTTTCTTTGACGGCTACAACAAGACATCTGGCCGGCCGCCGGTTTGAATAATCACGCAGTCGAGCCAATCCAGCTATCGTTGGACTCAGCCGGCCGCGCGCTGTGGTACGGCTTAGGGACGCGCCCGACGACCCGGCGCGTCCAAGTTTGCCCTGGCACATCCATTGCCTCAATGTTCATCCTGGCAATGGATGGCTTGGCGGAAGGGGGATCACACGGCAAGTGCAAGCCCAGCACCAGCGTTCCGACGGCGTGACAGAGCTCTGGACGAGAAACCTCGCGTCAACCCGCCCTTGATAAGCCTCCGCCGAAATATTCCCGAGTGTGCGATCGCCCAAGATCAGGTCCGCATCGACTTCCCCCGACGTGAGCCTGCCATGGTTATCCTTTCTTCACTTGTTCGCTTGGCGGGCCGGCGGAAAATTGATTTCAATGTGCAGCACCGCGGCGGATGGTCCTGGCATCAGCGAGCCGGCAAGCTCGGCGCCGCAGCCGTCGACCGTTCGGCATCGCGGTGCTCGCCGTCTGGCTGATACAGACGATCGCTGTCACACCGGCGCGCCAGGCGGCCTCGTCGGTTTCGCCATGGTCGGCACGCCACTTGGAGTGACGGACGATGATACCGACCACATCGAGATCCAAAACATTTTCGCCGAGAGGTCGCCGGTGTGAGACGCTGAGCATCTAGGGACTTCGCTAGAGATCCGACTTCGCAACTAAAGTCTTACCAGCATCGGCCGATGAAAGAACCAGACTCGGCTGCAAGCTAGCGCGCAATCCACTACTGCCACACGCAGCCATCTTGATCTTTCAATCCTCCCAACTAAAGGTATGGCCTTCGCTTCAGTACAATCAGAAAGAAATGCATGCCCCGCGGTCGAACAACAAAGCGGATGGGCTTTCTCGACGGATATAATCCGGCGGAAACTTATCTTCAAAAGCCGGAACGCAAGCGTGGCGCCCCTGGAATGTTGGCGGGCAGTTCGACCAACAGCATCAACTAATTCTTGGTCTCGGGCGTGAAAGTGGTCTTTCGAAAGCAATTCGTGAGGCAAGCGATCGAACCATCGATTTAGAAGACGCTCCGAGCCAGCTTGAATTTGTTCAAGCGGATCTCGCCAAACCAAGAATCATTGCCGTCGGAACTCCAGATGATTTCAGCATGGTTTTGAGAGGAACGGATCTAGTTTACAGGTTACGTCCCTATGCCGTTTCTAAGGCGCCCGCGCCTACTTGGGAGTTTGCAGTACGCGAGAGAGCTGAATTGGGAGCGAGCTTTCGAGCTCCGATCCTATCAGAAGATCCACTTGCGCCTGACTCTATTCGTCTCATGACCTTCGGCGAAGCTCGCACGAGAGCACCACGAATGCGCGGCCGTGTGGTGCATTGGGACACAGTGAGAACCAAACTTTTTGCATCGACGCCCCGATCGCATACAAGGGAGCACCGGAATGAGTGAATGACTCAGATCACATCGTGCAATCTATCGCGTTGGGCGGATTGCTTCGACCGTTTGCTTCCAAGCGAGTCGCAATTGGGTGGTCCCCTCCCTATTCGATCAACGGCCAACGACCCGCTGCACAACGCTGGTGCCTACGCCAATGGTACGACCAATTTTGAGGATGCCCATCCCGCCGGCTTTTAGCTCGCGAATGCGGGCTTCCACTGATGGCCCGACCGGACGGCGACCCAGCTTCGTACCTTTCGCTTTGGCTCGCGCAAGCCCGGCATTGACCCGCTCACGGATCATGCCTCGCTCGAACTCAGCGAACACCCCCAACATCTGGAACATTGCCCTTCCCGATGGCGTGCTCGTGTCGAGCGCCTGCTGGTGTAGGTAATGTCGATTGACATAGTGATCTCTTCCTAGTTTGCCGTGGACCGCTGGATCGCGATCACGACTTCATTTACAAGATCGACTGTGGTGGGATGGCCTACTAGAGAACGTCGACAAGTTGAAGAGTGCGGCGCTTGTAGCGTGGCGACACGGTCCCAAAACAAGAAGGCCGCCCTTAGGCGGCCTTCGAAAAAATCTCTGCCATATCAGAGAGTTATTTGGTTGCGGGGATAGGATTTGAACCTATGACCTTCAGGTTATGAGCCTGACGATTGCCGAATGACTATTTCGTATGCTGGCCCGCACGCCAGCCCATCTCCCAGAAGTCGGCCTCGAGTCGGGTGGCTTCCTTGAATACCGTGATCAGCTCTACCTCGCGAGCTGACGTGGAGTAGCGATCGGCGAGACGCTCCAAGTGCGCCCGCGCTTTCGCCGCGACCTCCTGGTATGGCATGCTGGCATACTCGGCGATCCAAACGCGATATGGGTTCGTCGCAGCGTCCGCCTCGGGTCGCGCGGCGAGCCGCGTAGCGATCTCAGCGTAGCCGATCACGCAGGGGGCAAGCGCCACCTTGAGTGCCAACAGATCTCCGCGCATTCCCGCGTCGAGCACGTAACGTGTATAGGCCAGCATCTCGACCGCCGGAGGGGTTTGTTCGAGGTCGCTCGGAGAAAGCCCCCAACCGGCGCAGAGCTTCACATGTAGGTTCATCTCGACATCGAGGATGGCCGCGAGGCCGGCCGCCCCTTCACGCATGTCGGCAAGCTTGGGCGACTTGTAGACCGAGAGCGCGTAGGCGCGAGCAAACTCGATGAGGAACAGGTAGTCCTGAGCGAGGTAGTGACGAAATGCCGCTTCGGCGAGCGAGCCGTCAGCCAACCCATCTGTGAAGGGATGCTCGGTGTAAGCCCGCCACTCGACAGATGCTTCTGTCTTTAGACGCTCGAAGAAACTCACGACCTTTTTCTCCTGGCCTGCTTTCCCTAGAACGTCTTTGGCATGCTTCCGAGAGGGGCGCTGCAAGCCGGGTGGACGCTGACCTTGACAGGCCGCCGCGATCAGCCGGCACGATGACACACAATTCGCTGGTCGTCGGGACCGTTGGGATTGACTTACGCTCTCACGCTTACCAACAGAAATGCCGGCTGTGTCGGGCATCTCTAAGGACCTGCCGTCGGCCTCTGCAGCCACGATGCCGATCACATTGTAGAGAGCGGATTATTTAACCGGCTCGCAAAAACACCGTTTGAAAAACCGTTTTAGTTGGGCCTTCTCAAACGGTTCGCGAGGGTAAGTCATTGAAAGACTTGGTGGGCGCACCAGGGCTCGAACCTGGGACCCGCTGATTAAGAGTCAGCTGCTCTACCAACTGAGCTATGCGCCCGGAACTTGTCCGGAAATGACCCTCGCAAGAGAGGCCGTCGTTTAGCAAAGCGATTCCGCGATGTCCAGCAAGCTGGCGCAACTTTTCCCGACTTTCTGACAGCCGAAGGACCGCCGGATTCCGGCGGCCTTTCATAGGCTTGGCGAGGATGCCGGCGGCTGGCTCTCAGAGCCGGCCGGAGCGCTCCCGATCCGGACCGTCGTCGCGGTCGAAATGGTGGTCGCGGCCGCCGCGCTCCCAGCGGTCCATGCCGCGCTCGAGGCGATGGCGGCGCCAGCCCTCGGCACCGAAGCCGCGCCCTTCCATGTGGGTGAGCATGGTCAGCCGCCTCTTCTGGTTGTCGTCGAGCGTCTTGTAGAGCGGGTCGGCGGCATCGGCGATCTTCTTGAGCGACGTCGCGGTCGCCGCCATGTTGTCGGCGCGCTCGCGCAGCCGCGCGACCGGATCATCCGGCGTCTGCGCCTTGTCCGCATCGGTCTTCTCCGCGGCCATCCGCGCATTGGCGCGATCGAGCCTCATCTTAGCGAAGTCGCGCACCGCGGTTTCGACCGGCGGCCACAGCTTCTCCTGATCGGCGGTCAGCTTCAGCCCGGCGTGCACCGCGGCGATGCGCGCGTCGAGGAAGGCGGCCCGGTCCTCGGGGCTCATCCGCGTCTGGCCATGGAACCACGGGCGATGCTGGGCATAGACCGCGGTCGAACCGGCAATCGTGAGCGCCGCGATGCCGGCGAGCAGAACTTTCTTCATCCAAACCTCCTTTGAAGGTTGCCTGAGGATGATACCGCCTGCTGCGGCCTTCAACTTACGGATTGGACAGAGAGACCTTTCTTGCCAAGATGTAATCCGCTTCATTGCCCGTCAGAAACATCCAAAGCGCGAGGTCGCGCTTTGGTTTTCTGATTGTTTGCGCATGATCTTGTCGGAAAACCGCTTCACACTTTTCCGGATCATGCACTAGATCATTCCCAACAGCCGCGGCAGCCACAGCGAGATCTCCGGCACGTAGGTGATCAGGCCGAGGAACACCAGCATCGCGCATAGCCACGGCAGGACCGAGATCGTGATCTCGCTGATGCCCATCTTGGCGATACTGCTCGCGATGTAGAGATTGAGCCCGACCGGCGGATGGCACAGCCCGACCTCGGTGTTGACGATCATCAGGATGCCGAGATGCACCGGATGCACGCCGAGCTTGGTCGCCAGCGGAAACAGGATCGGCGCCATGATCAGGAGGATCGACGACGGGTCCATCACGTTGCCGGCGAGCAGCAGGATGACGTTGACGACGAGCAGGAACATCCAGACCGAGAAGTTCTTGTCGATGATCCAGGCCGCCATCTCCTGCGGGATCTGCTCATGCGTCATCAGGAACGAGAACAGCACCGCGTTGGTGATGATGTAGAGCAGCATCGAGCTCATGCTCGCCGCCTGCAACAGCACCTTCGGCACCTCGGAGAGCTTCAGCTCCTTGTAGACAAACACGGTGATGAAGAAGGCGTAGGTCGCGGCGACTGCCGCCGCTTCCGTCGGCGTGAAGATGCCGCCATAGATGCCGCCGAGCACGATCGCGATCAGCGACAGGCCCCAGATGCTTTCGCGGAACGCCGTGAACTGCTGGCCGATAGTCGCGCGCGGCATCTTCGGGTAGCCGTTGCGCTGCGCCACGAAGAAGGTCACCGCGGCCAGCATCAGCGCGAGCAGCACGCCCGGCACGATGCCGGCCATGAACAGCGCGCCGATCGAGGTGTTGGTGGAGACGCCGTAGAGCACCAGGATGATCGAGGGCGGCACCAGGATGCCGAGCGCGCCCGAGGTTGAGATCACGCCGACGCCGAATCGCTTCGGATAGCCGTGATCGACCATCGCCGGCATCATGATCGAGCCGATCGCAACCACGGTGGCGACGCTCGAGCCCGAGATCGCCGCGAACATCGCGCAGGCCGCGACGCCGGCGAGCCCAAGGCCGCCCGGCAGATGCCCGACCAGCGAGGTCGTGAACGCGATCATGCGCCGCGCGACGCCGCCGCGGGTCAGGAAGGTGCCGGCCAGGATGAAGAACGGGATCGCCATGATGCCGAAATTGTCGAGGCCCGAAAACAGCTTCAGGCCGACACTCTCGATCGGCACCTCGGTCATGGTGAACAGGAAGGTCAGCACGGTCAGGCCGAGCGAGATCGAGATCGGCATGCCCGTCAGCATCAGGGCAAACAGCAGTCCGAAGATAAGTGCGGCGCTCATCACGCTTCTCCAAGCGAGACGGGCGCGGTCTTGCTGGTCTCGACGCCATCGACATGGGAGGCGTCATGGTGAGGCAGCTCGTCGGTCCACCAGTAATTCCAGCACACCTGCAGGAAGCGGAAGCACATCAGATAGGAGCCGAGCGGGATGCAGGCATAGACGATCCAGCTCGGGATCTCCATGTCCGGCGAGACCTGGTCGGTGTGCATCAGTTCGAACACGAACTTGGCGCCCATGGTGCCGACGATCGCGGTGAACAGCGCGCCGCCGAGCAGGCCGAAGGTGATGATACGTTTGCGCCAGGCATCATTGAGGCGGTTGATCAGCACGTCGACGCCGACATGGATGCCGGTGCGCACGCCATAGGCGGCGCCGAACTTCGCCATCCAGATGAACATGTAGATGCACAGTTCCTGCGACCATGCGAGATTGATGCCGAACAGATACGGATACAGCACCGGCACGTCGACCAGGAAGCGGTGCACGACCGTGATGAAGGTCAAAAGCGTCGCAGCGCCCATCAGGCTCGCGATGATGATTTCCTCGAGCCGGTCCAGAATTTTCAGCAGCATTGATCTCCCCTGTCATGGCCGTCCCCGCGGCCAGAGCACTCGTACTCCCTCTCCCCGTTCTTACCGGGTCGGGACGAGCAAAGCTCGCCCTGAGAGGGTTGGGTGAGGGACTCCTTCCGCGCGCACGTTGATAGTCGCGCTCGCGGAGACTCCCCTCACCCGAAATTCAAGCTGCGCTTGAATTTCGACCTCTCCCCGCACGCGGGGCGAGGTGAAGCACGCCTTAGTTCATCGGGCTGCGGCCCGTTTCCTTGAGGAATTCGTCGATCAGCGGCTGGCCGACGCGCGATGCCACGTCCTTGTAGACCGGCATCATCGCCTTGCGCATCGCCTCGTCCTGCTCCGGCGTCAAGGTGACGATCTCGGTCTTGCCGGCCTTCTTGATCTCGGCGAGCGCGTCCTCGTTCTCCTTGGCCGACTGGTTGTTGCCGAACTCGGTGGCTTCCTTCATCGCCTTGTTGAGTTCGTCGCGGATGTCGGCCGGCAGGCCGTCCCAGAACTTCTTGTTCACGACCACGACGTAGCCGATGTAGCCGTGATTGGTGACGGTCGCGTACTTCTGCACCTCATGCATTTTCTGGGTGTAGATGTTCGACCAGGTGTTCTCCTGGCCGTCGACCACGCCGGTCTGCAGCGCCTGGTAGACGTCCGAGAACGCCATCACCTGCGGGATCGAACCGAGCGCGCGGAACTGGGCCTCCAGCACCTTGGAGGACTGGATGCGGAACTTGAGTCCCTTGTAGTCCGAAGGCGCGACCAGCTTCTTGTTCGCGCTCATCTGCTTGAAGCCGTTGTCCCAGTAGGCGAGACCGGTCATGCCCTTGGAATCCAGCTTCTTGAGCAGCTGCGTGCCGAGCGGACCGTCGGTCACCTTGCGCAGCGATTTCAGGTCGGGGAGGATGTAGGGCAGATCGAAGACTTCGAATTCCTTGATGCCGATCGGGCCGAACTTCGAGTTCGACGGCGCCAGCATCTGCACCGCGCCGAGCTGCAGCGCCTCGAGCTCTTCCTTGTCCTTGTACAGCGTCGAGTTCGGATAGATCTCGACCTTCACCTTGCCGCCGGTGTACTTCTCGGCCAGTTCCTTGAACTTGTCGGCCGCCTTGCCCTTCGGCGTGTCCGAGGCCACCACGTGGCTGAACTTGATGACGATCGGCGACTGCGCCGAGGCCTGCCCGACAAAGCTCAAGGCCGCGATCGACGCCGCCGCCAATATGAATTTACGCATGTTTCCTCCCGCGTAATTGCGGAGCACGATTTCCGGCCCCGAGACATCCGGTCGCACCATTACAGAGAAGCAACGACGATTGCCATTGCCCCTTTAGCAGGGGCTATTTGCGCTGTTGCTGCACTGCAAAAATCCAATGCGACGGTATCCCTTTCGGCTCTTGCGACCGTTCAATGACACCGCCCGCACGCTGTGCCCGGCCACAGCCACGCGGTCAATGCGAGGTTCGGCAATGGCGAATTCGCGGGGCGCGAATGCTGGTGGCGATACACTTGTCGTCCCTGCGAAAGCTCTCGAACCCGTCATCCTGAGGTGCGAGCGGAGCGAGCCTCGAAGGATGCACGGCCCGGCTTGTGGCCGTCGATCCTTCGAGGCTCGCCGAAGAGGCTCGCACCTCAGGATGACGGGACTGACTTGATCATACGCCCGCATTCTCGCGACATGATTGCCCGAGTCTTGCCTTTCGTTCCGCCCTCCTCTTACAGAGGGCGCAGGGAAAGCCGGGTGCCGATCGCACCCATGGGCCCCGAGCAAAGGGTAGAAAGCTCGGGGGTAGGACCACAGGTGTAACCGGAAACAACCCGGCTTTCCCTGCGCGATGGCTTACGGTTTATACGTGCTCTCCCCGGCGAGACTGGGCTTTGTTGTCACCGTCTTCGCAACGCGCATTGCGCAATCGGAAAAGACACCTACCACTAGGGCGTCAGGCCTGCACGATTTCGCCGTCCACTTCATGCGCATTCGTCGACTGCGCAATGCGCGTCCACCGCATCTCGACCCACGTTCGTGACGACCGCGAAGCGCCCCTCGTGTCGGGTAAGACGGGGAAATTCATACACCGAGTTGCTCTTCGGATAAAGCGAAATATTTTTGCGCGAGGCAATTGACAGCTTTTACTGAGTTGCCCGTCGTGTCGAACAGGCCACACCCGAGCGAACACGACGGCCCCCGACGCTTTGCTTGGATGCACGGCACGGCATCTTGACGTACTCCGGCTCACACAGTGACGGCGCGTGGATGGCACGGCAATGCCGGGCCAGCGGCCAATAGCGCGCGTCCTGCCAGCACGAATAGGACATCACCCAATAGGGATCGTCGCGTGTCCGCGTGACGAGGAGATTTGGTCGTACGTCGTGCCGGCGTCAGCGCCGCCTCAGCGCAACGCGGTGCTGATGTTCTCGCCGAAAAACTTCCAGGTCTTGCCGTCGAACCTGGCGAGCTTGAAGGTGTCGAAGGTCGAATAGTTGGTCGGCGACACCGAGACCGTGATACCGGGCAGCAGGAGCGGCAGCGAGACCTTGCTGAGGTTGGTGGCCTGCTTCAGCAGGTTCTCCCGCGTCAGCTCGTCGCCGCAGTTCTTCAGGATGATCGCCGTGAACTGCGCCGAGAGATAACCGATCTGGTTGCTGCCATCGATCGGATTGCCTTCGGGATACCACTGCCTCATGAAGGCGAGATAATCCTGCACACCCTTGTCGGTATCCCAGGCCGGATCGCCCACCACCTTGGTGGCGAGCGCCGTCATCAACCCGGTGGACGCTTCGAGGCCAGCAGGCTCGAGCACGCCGCCGATCGAGCTCGCGACCGAGACGATGAAGTGCGTGGGCTTCCAGCCGAGATCGGCAACCTTGCGGATTGCCTGCGCGCCGAACTTCGGCGTCGTGATCGTCATCAGCACATCGGCGCCCGCGGCCTTCAGATTGACGATCTGGGAATCGATCGTCGGATCGGTGACCTCGTAGCTGAGCTCCTTGACGATCAGGCCGGCCTTCTCGCCCAGCCCCTCCTTAAAGCCCTTGAGATAGTCCTTGCCGAAATCGTCGTTCTGGTAGATCACGCCGATCTTGGCGTTGGGCAGCTCCGTCGCGATATATTTGGCGTAGATCTTCGCTTCCTGCGCATAGGGCGGATAGAACGGCGTGGTCCAGGGAAACTCCTTCGGATCGTTCCATTTCGAGGCGCCGGTGGAGATCAGGAGATGCGGGATCTTCTTGCCGTTCAGGTATTTTTGGATCGACGAATTGGTCGGCGTGCCCAGTGAGCCGATATCGGCAAGGATCTCATCCTGCTCGACGAGCTTGCGCGTCTGCTCCACCGTCTTCGGTGGGCTGTAGCCATCGTCCATGCTCAACAGCGTGATCTTCCGGCCGTTGATGCCGCCCTGGCTGTTGATCATCTTCCAATAGGCGGCTTCGGCCCTGCCCTGCGTGCCGTAGGCCGAGGCCGGACCGCTGTAGGGCATGGTCTGCCCGATCTTGATTTCGGTATCGCTGGCGCCGGGATCGTATTTCTTTTCGGCGGCGAGCGCCGCCGAGGTGGATGCCAGACTGAGCGCGGCGATTGCCGCGAGCGTGATGCAACGCATGTGTTCTCCCCATTCGCGCCGCTGTTTGCCGCGACGTCGGGCGAGATAATGATCATGCCTGCGCGGGATGTCGACCCCTTAAGTCCGGACATCGAACTGCACTAGCCGTCGAGCGTCACAGCCCCATCCAACCCATCACGGCTCCGAACGTTGCCCACAGCGTCCATCCGAGCCCGAGCAGGCAGATCAGCGCAGCCGCCATCGCAATCGTCAGCAGCAGGCCGTCCTCCTGCAGGTAGGCGACCGCGATCAGGACGACCACCATTCCCGGAATGACGTTCACCAGAGGCAGCGGCCAGCCTGCCGAGAAGGCGAGCAGAAACACGACCAATCCGACGAGGCGGTCGATCACGTCGCGGCGCGCGTCCCAGCGCGGCCGGCTGACGCGCTCGATCGCCTGCAGCATTGGACGCACAAGGACGGTGAACCGCTTGAAGCGCTTGAAGTCGAACTGTCGCTTCGACAGGAAACGCGGAAACGATGGCGCGCTGCGGCCACGCATCATCTCGACCGCCGGAAACAGCAGCGCCAGCGTCGCAACCGTCGCGACGCCGGGGATGATGACCAGTAGCCCCAGGAGCAGCAGGAGAAGGCCGAACGACCGCTTGTCCAGGTTGCTGAGGAGCCATTCGAGATCGACGGGGCCGTCCGGTGCTTGAGCGACGAGTTCCTCAAGAAGTTGGGACGTGTGCGTGGGCGCCAATGGGGCTCCAGACGAAGGGGACATAGCTGCCAAAGTGGTCAGACTCGGCATCGATTGCAACAGCTGCCGAAGCAGACTAGGAAGCATGGGTGACCAACGATTCCGACCAGGCATGGCAGCACCATGCGCCGTCAAGCCCGATTCCCGCCACGCGCCGCCGCTGGCCGTGGTTCCTGCTGATCGTCGTCCTCGCCTGTGCGGGCGCCGGGGGTGTCTACGCCTGGCCCCAGATCGCGCCGCTGGTCCCGGCCTTGGGCAACGCTGCGGCCAGCGACAAGGTGGCCGCAGGCGACAAGGAGACGCTGCCAGATCTGCTCGCGACCCAGCAGAAGCTCGAGGATGACATCGGCGCACTCGGCAAGTCGGTGGCGGACCAGCAGGAGCAGCTGAAGACCGTCGTCGACCAGTTGGCGAGCCTGACGTCGAAGGTCGACGCGCTCCAGCGCCCCGCTCCTGCTCCCGTGCCATTGCCGGCCACGGCAGCGGCCGACCAGCCGCATGCACCGGTCGCGCAGGCTGCCCCGAAGCCCCGAAAGCCGCCGCCGGCTCGGGCGCCAAAACCGGCAGGTCCGATTTCGACCGGTGGCGCGCCGCTCAACGTGGCACCCGGCGCCAGGGATCGCTGAGCCGCGCCGCGATCAGCGCAACGGGTTGCGAACGGCGGCCTATCCGCGCGGCCGCTCCATGCCCGCCCGCCTGATTGCCGCGCGCAAGATAGCGGTATCCGAGGAAAGAAAATCGATCAGGCGCTTGGCTGCGTCAGGCGACTTTGAGTCGCTGACGACAGCGGCGGTGAAGGTCTGCACAAGCTGGAGATCCGGAGGCAGCAGACCGACGACCTCGATACCGGTCTCCTGCACCAGCTCGCTGGTCGGCCCGATCGAGAAATTCGCCTTGCCCAAGCGCAGCGCTTCGGCCGCCTCGGTCCCCCGCGCCTCGAGGCTGAGCCGCACCGTGTCGGGCAGGTTCAGCTTGGGGAAGATCTTGTCGCGGACGAATTGTCCGCTCGTGCTGCTTGGCGCCACCACCTCGCCTGCATCGATCAAGGCTTTCCTCAGCGCGACAGCGTTGCCGACGTCCGGCTTCGGAGCGCCTGAGCGAACCGCGGCCGCCAAGGGAGCCGTCGCGAGGCCCGTGTTGGATCCCGCGCGAATCCGCCCGTCTTCGTTCAGCTTTCGCAGTCCTTCCCGCGAAAGGATCACCACATCCGCTTTGATGCCATGCGCAAGCTGATGCCTGATCGTTTTCGGACCGGTGCCCTCCGATGCGCCGGATCCGGTCTCCACCTTGATGCCGGTGCTGCGCTCGAATTCGGGCAGGACTTCCCGATAGACCGCAGCGAAGCCGCCGGAAATGATGACCCTGATCGTGTCCGGGGTATCTGCGATTGCCGGCGTCAAGGCAGCGGCACCATGTCGGCGGCCCGTTGGCTCATTTCTGAAGGTTTGCGGCAAACAGCTTGGCCGCCTCGGCCTTCGATTCCTGATCGGCCTTGGCGTCGTACCTCAGGGGCAGGTTGAACTTCTTGCCGAGCTCGGTGGCTTCGGGGTTCGTGAACGCGTGCACGGCGCCGGGATATTCGATGATCCGGTAATCGGCCTTCGCTGCGTCGAAATCCTTCTTCAGCGCGTCGTACTCCTCGCGCTTCACGAACGGGTCGTCCGCGCCGTTCAGAATCAGGATTTTCGCCTCGACGGTGCGCGGCGCCGGTGCCGGCGTGTTGAGACCGAGCGTAGCGTGGAAGCCCGCAACGGCGGTGAGATCGGCGCCGGCGCGCGCCATGTTCAGCACCACCGCGCCGCCGAAGCAGTAACCGACGGCCCCGATCCGCTGAGGATTGACCGAAGCCTGCTTGGCGAGTTGCTCACGCGCGGCGTTGAAGCGCTGCTCCATCACCTTCGCATCCTTCATCACCGACCCCGCGAGTGCGCCGGCGTCCTTCGGGTTGTCGGCGGTCTTGGCGTCGCCGTACATGTCCGCAATGAAGGCTATGTAACCCTGCTCCGCGAACTTCCGCGCTTCGTTATGGATATGCGGGGTGATGCCCCACCATTCGTGCACCATGACGATGCCGGGCCGCTTGGCCTTCGTCGCGTCGTCATAGACCACGAAGCCCTTCATCGTGGTCTCGCCGTCCGAGTAGGTGACCGGCTCTTCCTTGACCGCGGCGTGTGCGCTCGCGACCATTGCGATGGCACAAAGTGCTCCGACGATGATCGTTCGCATGCTGATCTCCCTGCGGGTTGGCGTCGCCGCGTTGCGTTTTGTTTTGGCCCGGACGGCTATTCCGCCGCCGTCCGGATATCGATCTTCTCGGCGCGGACCGCGCAGAACTTGAACTCCGGAATCTTGCCGAACGGATCGAGCGCCGGGTTGGTCAGCAAATTCGCCGCCGCTTCCGCGTAGCAGAACGGCATGAAGACCATGTTCTCCGGCACGTCGCGGTCGGCGCGCACCTTGACCTCGACCGCACCGCGGCGCGTCTCGAGGCGGATGAAGTCGCCGGGCGCGAGACCCTTCTTGCGCATGTCCTTCGGGGTCATGAACGCGACCGCTTCGGGCTCGATCTGGTCGAGCACCTGGGCGCGGCGCGTCATCGAGCCGGTGTGCCAATGTTCGAGCACGCGCCCGGTCGACAGCACCATCGGGTACTCGTCGTCGGGCAGCTCGTCCGGCGGGATCACCTTGGCCGGCACGATCTTGCCGCGGCCGCTCTCGGTCGGGAAACCGGTCGTGAAGATGATCTCATTGCCCGGCTTGTCCGGATCGTCGACCGGATAGGTCACCGCGCCCTCGCGGACCAGCCGCTCCCAGGTGATGTTCTTCAGCGACGGCATAAGCTGCGCCATCTCGGTGAAGACCTCGCCCGGCCCGGCATAATTCCAGGGCAATCCCATCCGCTTGGCGATTTCCTGGATGATCCAGAGATCCTGCCGGGCATCGCCCGGCGGCTTGATCACCTCGCGCGCCAGCTGGACGCGGCGGTCGGTGTTGGTGAACGAGCCGGACTTTTCGGCGAACGCCGAGGCCGGCAGGATGACGTCGGCATGGAACGCCGTCTCGGTGACGAACAGGTCCTGCACGACGAGATGATCGAGCTTCGCCAGCGCCTGGCGCGCGTGCTGCAGGTCCGGATCGGACATCGCCGGATTTTCGCCCTCGACATACATGCCGTGGATTTCGCCGGCGTGGATCGCGTTCATGATCTCGACGACGGTCAGCCCGCGCACCGGATCGAGCTGCTGCCCCCACAGCTTCTCGAAGGCGCCGCGCATGTCGTCGCGGCCTACCGGCTGATAGTCCGGCAGGAACATCGGGATCAGGCCGGCGTCGGAGGCGCCCTGCACGTTGTTCTGGCCGCGCAGGGGATGCAGCCCGGTGCCGGGGCGGCCGACCTGGCCGGTGATCAAGGCGAGTGCGATCAGGCAGCGCGCATTGTCGGTGCCGTGGACATGCTGGCTGATGCCCATGCCCCAGAAGATGATCGACGATTTGGCGCGGGCATAGGCACGCGCCACCTCGCGCAGCGTCTCGGCGGGAATGCCGCAGATCGGCGACATGCGCTCCGGCGTGAACTCCTGGATCTTCGCCTTCAGCTCGTCATAGCCCTCGGTATAGCCGGCGATGTACTGCTCGTCGGTCAGGCCTTCGGTGATGATCGTGTGGATCATCGCGTTCAGCATCGCGACGTCGCTACCCGGCTTGAAGGCGAGATGCTGCGTGGCGTGGCGCGACAGTGTCTGCCGGCGCGGATCCATCACGTAGAGCTTGGCACCGCGCTTGGCGGCGTTCTTGATGAAGGTCGCGGCGACCGGATGGTTCACGGTCGGATTGGCGCCGATCACCCAGATCACCTCGGCGTCGGCGGCGGCCGAGAACGGCGCCGACACCGCGCCGGAACTTAGTCCCTCGAACAAAGCCGCCACCGACGAGGCGTGACACAGCCGCGTACAGTGGTCGACATTGTTGGAGCCGAAGCCGGTGCGGACCAGCTTCTGGAACAGATAGGCTTCCTCGTTCGAGCCCTTGGCCGAGCCGAAGCCGGCGAGCGCCTTGGCGCCCTTCTCATCGCGGATTTTCTTCAAGCCGGCCGCGGCAAGATCGAGCGCCTCTTCCCAGGAAGCCTCGCGGAAATGGGTGTAGGGATTGGCCGGATCGACCTGGTCGTTGGCATCCTTCTTCACGCCCGGCAGCCGCACCAGCGGCTTGGTCAGCCGGTTCGGATGATGGATGTAGTCGAACCCGAAGCGACCCTTGACGCAGAGCCGGTTGTGATTGGCGGGACCATCACGGCCTTCGGCGTAGATCACCTTCTCGTCCTTGACCTCATAGGTGACCTGACAGCCGACGCCGCAATACGGGCACAGCGAGTCCACCTTGCGGTCGGGCCAGGTGACGCGCGTCTGCTTGTCGTCGAGCATCACCGCCGGCATCAGCGCCCCGGTCGGACACGCCTGGACGCATTCGCCGCAGGCGACGCAGGTCGATTCGCCCATCGGATCGTCGAAGTCGAACACGATTTTCGAGCCGTGACTACGATAGGCCATGCCGATCACGTCGTTGACCTGCACCTCGCGGCACGCCCGCACGCACAGGCCGCACTGGATGCAGGCGTCGAGATTGACACGCATCGCCGGGTGGCTGGTGTCGGCGCGCCAACGCTCGGTGGCGGGGAAACGGCTCTCTGTCACGCCGGTCTTCTCGGCCCAGTGCCAGAATTTCGAATCCGGATCGTGCGAGGTCTCGCGCGCCGGCTGATCGGCGACGAGCAGCTCCATCACCATCTTCTGCGCCGCGACGGCGCGCTGGCTGGCCGACTTGACCTTCATGCCGACCGAAGGCGTCCGCTTGCAGGACGCCGCGAGCACGCGCTCGCCTTCGATCTCGACCATGCAGGCGCGGCAATTGCCGTCCGGCCGATAGTCCGGCGCGGGCGAATAGCAGAGATGCGGGATCTCGGTGCCCTGGCGCTTGGCGACCTGCCAGATCGTTTCGCCGGCCCGTGCCTCAACCTGGTGCCCGTCGAGCTCGAACTGGATCGTCTGGCCGGAGTTGTGATCGTTGCTCATTCAAATCCTCGTGGAAGTTCGCCTGCTCGACCCGCCTACTCGGCGGCTTGCTGCGGACGAAACCCGTCCGGAAAATATTTGATCACGGAGGTCAGCGGATTGGATGCCGCCTGACCGAGCCCACAGATCGACGCGTCACGCATCGCCTGGCTCAATTGGTCGAGCAGTTCCTTGTTCCAGACCGGCTGCTGCATCAAGAGCGCCGCCTTCTCGGTTCCTGCGCGGCAGGGCGTGCATTGCCCGCAGCTCTCGTCCTCGAAGAACTTCATCAGGTTCAGCGCGGCCTCCCTAACGTCATCGGCCTGCGAGAGCACGATGACAGCGGCGGAGCCGATGAAGCAGCCGTATTTCTCCAGCGTGCCGAAATCGAGCGGGATGTCGTCCATCGAGGCCGGCAGGATGCCGCCGGATGCGCCGCCCGGCAGATAGGCCTGCAAGGTATGGCCGTCGGCCATGCCGCCACAGAACTCGTCGATCAGTTCGCGCAGGGTGATGCCGGCCGGCGCGAGCTTGACGCCCGGATCCTTGACACGTCCCGACACCGAGAAGCTGCGCAGGCCGTGGCGCTCGTTGCGGCCGTGGCTCTTCCACCAGTCGGCGCCCTGCTCGACGATATCGCGCACCCACCACAACGTCTCGATGTTGTTGATCAGCGTCGGCAGGTCGAATAGCCCGACCTGGAACGGATAGGGCGGCTTGTGCCGCGGCAAGCCGCGCTTGCCCTCGATCGATTCCAGCAGCGAGGATTCCTCGCCGCAAATATAGGCGCCGGCACCGCGCCGCAGATGCAGCACTGGACCACCCGGCTGAAGTTTTCCGATCTCGCGCGCAAGGATCTCGCGGCAGGCCGGGTACTCGTCGCGGATGTAGATGTAGACTTCGGGCGCCTCGACCACGTGGGCCCCGATCAGCATGCCCTCGAGGAAACGATGCGGGTCGGTCTCGAGATAGTAGCGGTCCTTGAACGTGCCGGGCTCGCCTTCGTCGCCGTTCACCGCCATCAGCCGTGGCCCGGGTTCGCCGAGCACGGCGCGCCACTTGCGGCCGGTCGGGAAACCGGCGCCGCCGAGACCGCGCAGCGACGCATCGTCGAGCGCCTTCAGCAGGTCTTCCCGCTGCAACTCGCCCGAGCGCAGGCGCGCCAGCAGGTTGTATCCGCCGTCGGCGACATAGGCGTCGTAATCGACGTAAGGCGGGAGATGCACATGCGTGTCGCCGCTCTTCGCCGCAGCGAGCACGCTGGTGACGGTCGCATGATCGACGAAGTTGTGGCCGACCTCCGCAGCGGGTGCGGTGTCGCATCGGCCGACGCACGGTGCCCGCACGACGCGGATGCCGGGGCCGGCGCGGCTCTGGAGATCCTTCAGCAGCTTCTCGCCGCCGAGCATCGCGCAGGTCAGCGAATCGCAGACACGCACGGTAAGCGGCGCAATGTCAGGCTCGCCTTCCTTCACGATATCGAAATGCGCATAGAAGGTCGCGGTCTCGAACACTTCGGCGAACGACAGCCGCATCTCGTCGGCGAGCGCCGCAAGATGCGCAGCCGAAATCTGATGGTATGTGTCCTGGATCAGATGGAGGTATTCGATCAGCAGGTCGCGACGCCTCGGCCGGTCCGCGAGCAGCGCCTCGATCTCATGAGCGGCCGCAGGGTCGACCTGGCGTCCCTTGGGCGTGGCTTTCGCCCGCTTCCTGCCTGCTCCGGGATGCTCGAACGCGCGGACCGTGTGAACGTCGTCTCCACTCATGAAACCTCGCCTTGGAACCCGGCTTTGCGCAAGTTGCGCCGGTTCAACCCAACTCTATTCTCTGGCATGCCACAGGCAAGCACATTTAGAACGCCTCTAGCAGCGTCGGGTTGCCGCGCAGGCCGTTGTTAATGTTTGCCTATCGGTCGATCTGAATTCCCAATCGCGCGAGCATCCGGCTCACGCGATCTCGACCGCGTCTGCGGCCTCAGAGCAGGTCGGCGTAGCCGAGAAAGCCGACCGCATCGCCCGGCTCGACCCGCACGATGGACTCGCCGAGCTCGATCAGCCCATCCGTCTCGACCAGCGACGACAACAGGCCGGCCCCTTCGCGGGGAAACTTGGTCGCCTCCAGCGAGCCGTCCGCCGCCCGGCGCAGCGAAGCGCGGACATATTCGCGGCGGCCGCTCTTCTTTTTGTAGCTGAAGGCGGCCCGGACCGGCATCGGCAGCAAGGCAGACGGCACGGCGCCCGACAGCGCCAGCACGGTCGGCCGCACCACATGGACGAAGGTGACGAAGCTCGCCACCGGATTGCCCGGCAAGCCGATCAGCGGCGTGCCGTCGATGATTCCCATCGCCACCGGGCGGCCCGGCTTGATCGCCATCCGCCACAGCACCAGCGAGCCGGCCTGTTCGATGCCGGCCTTGACGTGATCCTCTTCGCCGGTCGAGACGCCGCCCGTGGTCAAGATCAGGTCGTAGCGTCGTGCGGCCTGCTTGAGCGCATCGGCGAGCCCGGCCCGTTCGTCGCGCAGGATGCCGAGATCGCCGACCTCGCAACCGAGCCGCCGCAACATCGCGATCAGCATGAAGCGGTTGGAATCGAACAGCTGCGCTTCGGCGCGCGCTCCCCGGCGCGGCCAGCTCGTCGCCGGTGGAGAAAACTCCGACGCGCAGGCGCCGCACCACGTCGAGCGTGGTGAGCCCGAAGGCCGCGGCGACCGCGATGTCCTGCGGCCGCAGCCGCCGACCCGCCGCCAGTGTGACATGGCCGCGCGGAATGTCCTCGCCGGCAGGACGCACATTGGCGCCGGCCTTCAGGCCGGACGGCAGGATCACGTTGCCCGCATCGTCGATCCGCACGTCTTCCTGCATGAACACGGTGTCGGTGCCGTCGGGCATCGGTGCACCGGTGAAGATCCGCACCGCCTGCCCGGGCGGCGCGGGCGCTGCCGGCACTCCCGCCTGCA
>NZ_JACMYP010000095.1 GCF_020889705.1 Bradyrhizobium altum
CGCGGGGGTTGCGGTCTTGCCGGTTTCGGCGGCGAGCGCGGGCGCTGCGATCACGGACACGGCGAGCAGCGCGGCGGAAATCGTCTTCAACATGGTGGTCCTCCTCTTCGGGATCGAGAGGTCTCCGGCCGGATGGTCGGCCTCACCGATCAATGCACGTGACCTTAGGGGCCGCGCACTGAACCCGTTCTGAAGGGCATGGACGGAATTCATTCATGTGAATGACATCTTGGTCATGTTGCCGGCGCGGCCGGCCACGCGCTGACATCACGCAATCGTGGATTCGGCCGGGAATGTTCTGCACCCTTGGGTGTTCAAGTCATCAGGCTTCGGTGTAGGATTACCGAGCACGATCAGGAACGATCAGGAGCAACCAGGAATGAGCAAGACGACGAAATTTTTGGGCCTCGCAGTGCTCTCGATGACCCTCGCCGCCGCGCCGGTCATCTCGGCCTACGCCGCGGGCAGCGACAATCCCTCGCCGCCGGCTTCCGACAGCGGCAACAAGGGCAAGAAGGCCAAGAAGGACAAGAGTTCCGCGATCGACGATCAGAAGTTCCTGGCCGGCTACCGCGCCGCCTATACGACGATCTACGACAAGCACGACTATACCGCCGCGATCGAGCAGCTGAAGGCGCTCGGCCAGGATGACCGTGCCGACGTCGCCAACCTGATCGGCTATTCCTATCGCAAGCTCGGCGACTACAAGGTCTCGCAGATCTGGTACGAGCGCGCGCTCAAGGCCGACCCGGCCCATGTGCGCACGTGGCAGTATTACGGCCTCTGGCAGGTCGAACAGGGCAACCGCGACCAGGCGCAGTACCATCTGAACCGGATCGCCCAGCTCGCCGGCACCAGCAGCGACGAATACCGCTCGCTCGCCGCAGCGCTGGAGAAGCCCCCGGGCACCGGCCTGATTTACTGAGCAGGCGAACCGTTCAAACATCAAGCCGGTGTAGTCACAATGACTGCGCCGGCTTTTCTTTGGCTAACTGCGTAGGATGTGTAGGCCAACGGGTCCGCGCAAAGCGCGGCCCGATGATAAACTCCGCGAAACCCATCATCTCACCGCGCGGACAGAATTGATGGGTTTCGCTTCGCTCTACCCATCCTACGAACTGCGAACCTTGCGCGCCATCCTGCCGACTACACCTGCGGCAGGTCGGCCATCCGTGCCACATAGGCATCGAGCACGTCGTCGGCGCTGTAGGCCTCGCGCGCCGCGAAATCATCGCGCAGGCCGAGCTTCGCCGACGTCCTGAGCCGCGCGGCGGTTGCTTCGGTCATGATCGGCTGCAGGCCGATCTCCCGCAGCCCCTCCGCGACGCCATCCATCTCGACCGCGCGGCGCTCGGCGTGCAGCACGTCGGTGCGCACGCACATGTCGACGAATTTGCTGTAGCGCGTCGCATCCATCGGTTCGCAAATGCCACGCAGCGCCTCGCTACGCACCCCGGCGAGCGAGGCGGCGGTCAGCGCCTCCACGATCAGCGCCTCCATGCCCTTGGTCACCACGCTGCGCAGCATCTTCACCGCCGCGGCGGTGCCGGCCTCCAGGCCGGCGAGCTCGACGGTGAAGCCCAACGGCGCAAACAATTCGGCGAAGCGCGCGGCGCCATCGCCTGAGCAGTACAACGGCACCGCCGCGCCGTAGATGCTGACCGCGCCCATCAGGTTGGCATCGACGAAGGCGCCGCCGTTCGCCGCAACGGCGTCACCGACCAACCGCTTGGCCCTGGGCGTCGAGGCATTGAGATCGACCACCAGCATGCCAGGCCGGACCAGGCTGGCGATGGCCTCGCCGACCGGCACGGCGGTGGCGACGACGACCGCGGAGAACACAATGTCGGCACGCGCCATCAACGCGGGCAGGCTGTCGACCAGTTCAACCCCGCATGTGGACGCCATGCGCCGGAACCCTTCCGAGTAAGGCGGACGATTGGTCTTGCCTTCGCAAAACACCAGCGGCGTGGGACCCCCTTTGGCTGCGAGGTGTGCCGCGAAGCATTGCGCGGCCTCTCCGAAGCCGACAAAGCCGATCATCTGCTCGGTCATATGAATGCCTTGCGTCATGTCGTGAGGGTGCGCCGTCGCGATCGCGCCCATCGCATGGCGCTCCGTCCGCGACCGTCACCACATCACCACCAAACTCAGGCAAGAACCGTGCCCGGCATCAGCGCAGCAGTAGGATGGGTGGAGCGTCCCGAACCGGCTCGGGCCCGGCGAGATCCCCAGGATTGCTGATCGTTACGGGTAGTGCTCGAGGCGCCGGTCGGGCTTTTGCGGACGGCTCGCGCCGACCGTGCTGCCGTCAGCGGTCTGCCCAGATTTTGCCGGGTGCGCGGCCGTCGCGATCGGCGGGCCGCTGTCGCCGGTCTTCTTGCTGGTGTTCATGGTGGTGACGTTGGCGGCCTGTCCGGCTCCCGCTGAGCCGGCCGAAGGACCGGAGCTCTGCGCCAACACGGTTCCCGATAGCACCAATGCCGCCATCAGTATTGCCGCGTTGACTGTCATGGAGAGGGCCTTCTGCGCACGAATGATGCACAGCAACGCGCCGCTGCCACCGACGTTCCCCGGGAGCCATCATTTAAGGTAAATGCAAGGCGAATTCCCCTGCCCGTGGTTGCTGGGGCTGCCGGCCGTATCTCAGCCGACAGCCCATCGCGCGCGGACGACGATACGGGTATCGCCTCACTTCGCCTTCTGGATCGCCGTGACGGTGTAGCCGCCGTCGCCCTCCTGGGCTTCGAACTTGACCTTGTCGCCGACCTTGACCTGTTTGAGCAGCGCCGGATCCTTGACCCGGTAGACCATCGTCATCGGCTCGTCCATGCCGAGGCTCTTGGCCGGGCCATGCTTGAGCGTGATCTTGCCCGCGCCCTCGTCGATCTTCTTGACCTCGCCGTTGATGGCTGCGGCCTGCGCGAAAGCGCCGCCCAATGTCAGCGCCAGCGCAGCTGCGGCTGCAATCCGGATCATCCTGTTCATCGTCGTCGTCCTTTCTCTCGTTGCTGGCTTCATTTCACGATGACGCGGCCGGTCATCCCGTAGTCGCGGTGATCGGGGATCAGGCACGAATATTCGAATGTTCCAGTCTTGGTGAACTTCCAGACGATCTCCGCGCTCTTCTTGGGCGCGAGGCGGACGCCGTTCGGATCGTCATGCTCCATATGCGGATGCTTCTTCATCACTTCGGCATGCCTGAGATTCTCCTCGGTGGTCGCGAGCAGGAATTCGTGATCCTCAGTGCCGGCATTCTTGATCACGAAGCGGATCTGTTCGCCGCGCTTGACCTCGATGCGGAACGGCGTGAACTCCATCTCCTTCATCTCGACCTCGACCGTGCGCGACGGCTTGCTCGGATCGCCGGGCTCGCCGGCCGAATAGGATTGGTGGCCGTGTTTTTCGTGACCGCGCGACGGCGCCGCGGTGATCGACAACGCGATGAGCGCGATGCCGATCGTGGTACGGTGATTCATTGGATTCTCCATTCTGAGTTTGTTGCTTGCTTTTCGTTGGACGGCACGTCGTTCCGCTACATCTTCATTCCCTTCATCGATGGCTTGGCTTTTCGCTCGGGAGTCGCCGGCGGCTGCCGCGCGGGTTCGGCGGCGGGTGCGTCGACCTCGTAGGCGACGGTGCCCGGCGGATAATTGTATGGACCGGGATCGGCGTAATCGTCGCGGCTGAGCCCCTCGCGGATCTTCATCACCGTGAACATGCCGCCCATCTCGATCGGCCCGAACGGCCCCGTTCCGGTCATCATCGGCAGCGTGTTGTCGGGCGCGGGCATCTCCATGTTGCCCATCGCCATGCCGGTCGATCCCATCACCATGGCGTCGGGCGCGAGCTTGCCGACCGCCTTCGCCAGATCCTGACGCGACACGCCGATGAAATTGCGCACGTCGTGGCCCATCGCGTTCATGGTGTGGTGCGACTTGTGGCAGTGGAACGCCCAGTCGCCCGGGTTGTCGGCGAGCATGTCGAACGCCCTGACGGCGCCGACCGGCACGTCGGTCGTGGTCTCCGGATATTGCGCGCTCTGCGGCACCCAGCCGCCGTCGGTACAGGTCACCGCGAAATTGTGCCCGTGCACATGGATCGGATGGTTGGTCATCGTCAGATTGCCGATCCGCACGCGGATCCTGTCGCCGAGCCGGATCGGCATCGGATCGATGCCGGGATAGACGCGGCTGTTCCAGGTCCACATGTTGAAGTCGGTCATCTCGTTGACCTTCGGCAGATAAGTGCCGGGATCGATGAGGTAGCTGCTCATGATGAAGACGAAGTCGCGGTCGACGGGACGGAACGCCGGATCGCGCGGGTGCACGATGAACATGCCCATCATGCCCATCGCCATCTGCACCATCTCGTCGGAATGCGGGTGGTACATGAAGGTGCCGCTGTGCTTCAGCTCGAACTCGTAGACGAAGGTCTTGCCCGGCTTGATGTGCGGCTGGTTGAGGCCGCCGACGCCGTCCATGCCTGATGGCACGATCATGCCGTGCCAGTGCACGGTGGTATGTTCAGGCAATTTGTTGGTGACGAAGATGCGGACCTTGTCGCCTTCGACCGCCTCGATGGTCGGGCCCGGCGCCTGGCCGTTATAGCCCCACAGATTGGCCTTCATGCCGTCGGCGAATTCGCGCACCACGGGCTCGGCGACGAGATGGAATTCCTTCCAGTCGCCATTCATCCGCCACGGCAACGACCAGCCGTTGAGCGTCACCACAGGCCGGTAGTCGGGCCCGCTCGAGGGATGCAGCGGCGGCTGCATCACCGCGCTGTCCATGGTCGGCGCTTCCGGAATGGAGGCAGCCTGGACGCGGCCGCTGACCGCGCTTGCAGTGACCAGCGCCGCGCTCCGCAAAAATCCTCGACGTGAAAACATCTACGTCTCCTCTCAATGATCGCCGGCCGCAGGCGCGGTCGAGGCGATGGCGGATGGTGTCGATGGCGCGGCCGCCGGGCCGCCGCCGTTGATCGCGGTCTGCAGGTCGGATTGCGCCAGCCAGAAGTCGCGTTTGGCGTCGATCGCCGCGCGCAGCGAGCCGAGCCGCTGCCGCGCTTCGGTGAGCAGCGCGAACACGTCGACCTGCATGCTGGAGAAGCGCAACTGCATCTCCTCGGTGATGATCTGCCGCAGCGGCAGCACCTCGCGCTGGTAGTGGCTCGCAATGTCGTAGGTCGAGCGGTAGACGCGGTAGGCGTCGCGCGCCTCGGAGCGGACATTGATCGCCTTCTCGGTCAGCCGGTTCATCGCCTGCCGGTAGGTCTCGGCCGCCTGACGCACCCGTACCTCGCCGCCGTCGAAGATCGGAATCTGGAACTGGACGTCGAAGCCGCGCTCCCTGAATGGCGGGCCCTCAGGATCGCGCGTCCGCCTGTCGATGCCGGCGACATCGAGCAGCGTGACGAAGCGCGTCGCCTCGGTGAGATCGAGCGCCTTGGCAAGCGCGACAATCTCCATCCGTGCGATCTGCAGATCGACGCGATGACCGACCGCGGCGACCTCGATCGACGGCTGTTCCAGTGGCCGCTTCGGCGGCAATGGCAACTTGCTGGGGAGTCGGAAGCCGAGATCGCCGTCCCAGAGCCCAAGCAGACGCGCGAGCCGCTCGCGCGAACTCGCCGCGTTCTGCCGCGCGCTGGCGAAGTCGGCGGTGATCTCGGCGTAGAACACCTGCTCGCGGGCCTGGTCGAGCTTGTTCATGCCGCCGGTCTCGCCAAGTTTTTTGGCGAGCTGCGCGGTCGGTTCGGCAGTCGCCTTCGCATCCGTCAGCAGCGCGACCGTCTCGTTCGCGGCGACAGCCGCGACATGGGCACGCCGCACCTCGGCAGCGAGCCGCAAGGTAGCGAGCGCGGCCTTGAGCTGTGCCTGGCGGAAGCGCTCGCGCGCGATCTCGGAGCGGGCCGGCAGCGTCGCCAGCGCCAGCATGTCGCCGACCACCTGCCGCTCGACCTCGCTGGCGCCGTTTCCGGTGATGCGGGAGACCGAGAAGGTCGGATTCGGCGGCAGGCTGTCGGCGACGAGATCCGTCTCCGCCAGCGCCAGCTCGTTATAGGCGGCCTGCAAGCCCTTGTTGTTCAATAGCGCGACCTGCACGGCGGCATCCGCGGTCAGGTTGCGCGCCAGCAGCCGCTTCACCGCGGCGTCGACGGTCGTGGCTTCGTCTTTGGCGCGAACGAAGGCAACGTCCTTGCCGATCGCCTTCTCGGTCACGTCAGAGACGACGCCCATGCCGCTGTCGGACGAGAACGACGCGCATCCCGCGAGCGCGGATGTCAGCAGCAGGATCGGCGCGATGGCCAGATGTCGCATGGCGCCATCCTACCGATCCGAATTGTGATCAGATTTGGTTTGCGGCGTCACACCGTCATTGCGCGTGCGCCAGGGCAGCGGCGCCGCCGGACGCAGGCTGCTGTAGGGCGCGATCGTCGAGCGGTAGCCGACGCCGGCGCTGCCCGCCGACGGGTTTGCCGGATCGCCTGCGACGGCAAGCGGCCGGCCGTCGGCCATGCAGCCGGCGAGCGGTGCGGCCGCGAGGATGGCGGAGGCGATCCGCAACACGAATGTGGATGGCGCGCGCCGGCCAAGCCGGTTGCCAAGCCTGTTGGCCACGGCAGCGAGTCTCGCCCCGAAATGCGAAAACATGGATCTGTCCCGATCGTCAGATGAATGACAGGCATGCGCACGCGAGCGCGCGGCGCAGCCACGATGTCAGCTGAGGATCAGGCGATGGGAGGACGATAGAGCCGCGCGGGCGCCTCGCTGTGCAGGCTCTGAAAAGCCTCGGCGAGAGGGGTCGCGATCGGGTGCAAGGGAGCAGCGACGGACGGAAGTTCAGCCGGCAGCGCCGACACGCACATCATCGCGCAGCACGGCCCCGGCGCGTTCTTGCCATCGCGGCTGTGCTTGGCAGGTGGTTCAGCGCTGTCGGTCGCGTGATTCATATGCATGCCGCCATGATCGTGGGCGGCATGATCGTGCGCGGCGCCATCGGTGTGCGCCATCGAGGTATCATGCACCTGCACTGCGGCGGCCGACTGGACCTCATCGGTCACGCAGGGAAACGGCGCCCCGAACGCTAGCGCGACGGAGGGCGCGAGGACGCAAAACAGATAGGCCAGGATGATGGAACATCCCGCCCGTACCCGCCCTGACCTCGTCAATCGCACCAACACCTGCGTGATCGCCCCGAACTCGCCTCGCCCGCACCCCGACAGCAAATCAGTTCGCCGCGAACCGCCATCCTATATACCCCCGCAGGGTATCATTCAATCCGGTTTGAACCAGCCGACGAATTCGCAACCCCTGCTACACGCTGTCGCACGACCGGCGCAACGATATCCGCTTCCGGCACCCTCGCGCGAAGTGCGAAGCCCTTCACGACGGCGAAGATCGCGGGAATCACGATCAGTGTCAGCAAGGTCGACGAAATCATACCACCGATCATCGGTACCGCGATGCGCTGCATGATCTCGGAACCGGTGCCGGTGCTCCACATGATCGGCAGCAGCCCGGCCATTATGGCAACCACCGTCATCATCTTTGGCCGCACCCGCTCGACCGCGCCCTCGATGATCGCGTGGTTGAGATCGTCGCGACCGATCGTGCGGCCCTCGGCGACGCGACGCGCGGTGACCTCGGCCAGCGCCTGGTTGAGATACATCAGCATCACGACACCGGTCTCGGCGGCGACGCCGGCCAGCGCGATGAAGCCGACCGCGACCGCAACCGACAGGTTGAAGCCGAGCGCCCACATCAGCCAGAGCCCACCGACCAGCGCGAATGGCAGCGACAGCATCACGATCATGGTCTCCGCCACCGAACGGAAGTTGAGGTAAAGCAGCAGGAAAATGATCAGAAGCGTCACCGGCACCACGATCTTGAGCCGCGCCGCGGCGCGTTCGAGATATTCGTACTGCCCGCTCCAGACCACGTAGGTGCCGGGCGGAAACTGCACGGCGGCCTGCACCGCGCGCTGCGCATCCGCGACATAGCCGCCGAGATCGCGATCGCGGATATCGACATAGATGTAGGTCGCAAGCTGCCCGTTCTCGGTCCTGATCGTGGTCGGCCCGCGCGCCGGCGTGATGTCGGCGACCTCGCCGAGCGGCACCACCCCGCCCGCCGGCATCGGCACCAGGATGTCGCTCGCAATCGCGCCCGGATTGTCGCGCAGGTCGCGCGGATAGCGCATGTTGACCGTGAAGCGCTGGCGCCCCTCGACCGTCGTGGTCACAGTCTGGCCGCCGAGCGCGGTCGCGATCGTGTCCTGCACGTCCTGCACCGCGATGCCGTAGCGCGACAACGCCTCGCGGTTCGGCGTGATCTCGAGGTAGTAGCCGCCGAGGCCGCGCTCGGCATAGGCCGACGAGGTGCCGGGCACGCCCTTCACGACCTGCTCGATCTGGCGGGCGAGCTTGTCGATCACGGTGAGATCGGGGCCGATCACCTTGACGCCGACCGGCGTCCGGATCCCGGTCGACAGCATGTCGATGCGCGCCTTGATCGGCATGGTCCAGGCATTGGAGACGCCAGGAAATTGCAGCGCCTTGTCCATCTCCGCGATCAGACCGTCGACCGTGAGGCCGGCGCGCCACTGCTCTTTCGGCTTCAGATTGATGATGGTCTCGAACATCTCCGACGGTGCCGGATCTGTCGCGGTGGCGGCACGACCGGCCTTGCCGTAGACCGAGACGACCTCGGGAAAGCTCCGGATGATGCGGTCCTGCATCTGCAGCAGTTCGGCTGCCTTGGTCACCGAGATTCCCGGCAGCGTGGTCGGCATGTAGAGCAGCGTGCCCTCGTTGAGGTCGGGCATGAACTCGGTGCCGAGCTGCCGAGCCGGCCAGATCGTGACAGCGACCGCTGCGAGCGCGAGCAGGATCACCAGCGTCTTGGCCCGCAACACGCCGTTGATGACCGGACGGTAGATCCAGATCAGGAAGCGATTGATCGGATTCTTGTGCTCGGGGACGATCCTGCCGCGGACGAAGATCACCATCAGCGCCGGCACCAGCGTCACCGACAGCAGCGCGGCTGCCGCCATCGCAAACGTCTTGGTGAAGGCGAGCGGTGAGAACAGCCGCCCCTCCTGCGACTCCAGCGTGAAGATCGGCATGAATGACACGGTGATGATGAGCAGGCTGAAGAACAGCGCCGGTCCCACCTCCGCCGCGGCCTCGATCAGGATCGCGACCCGCGACCGGCCGGGCTCGGCCCGCTCCAGGTGCTTGTGCGCGTTCTCGATCATCACGATCGCCGCATCGATCATGGCGCCGATCGCGATCGCGATGCCGCCGAGACTCATGATGTTGGAGCCGATCCCGAGCAGCTTCATCGCGCCGAACGCCATCAGGACGCCGACCGGCAGCATCAGGATCGCGACCAGCGCGCTGCGGACGTGCAGCAGGAACACGAAGCAGACCAGCGCGACCACGACGCTCTCCTCGAACAGCGTGCGCTTGAGCGTGTCGATCGCCGCATAGATCAGGTTGGACCGGTCATAGACCGGCACGATTTCGACCGACTTCGGCAGGCTGGTCGCGATCTCCTTGAAGCGTTTCTTGACGTTCTCGATCACGTCGAGCGCATTGACGCCGAAGCGTTGCAGCACGATGCCGCTCGCCACCTCGCCCTCGCCGTTCAATTCGGCGATGCCGCGCCGCTCGTCGGGGCCGAGCTCGACGCGAGCGACGTCGCGCAGCAGCACCGGCGTGCCGTTGTCGGTCTTCAGCACGATGTTGCCGAGATCGTTGATGTCCTTCAGATAGCCCTTGCCGCGAATGACATATTCGAACTCGGAGAGCTCGACGGTGCGGCCGCCGACATCGGCATTGCTGGCGCGGATCGCATCGCGCATCCGCTGCATGGTGATGCCGCGGTCGCGCATCCGCTGCGGATCGAGGATCACATTGTACTGCTTGACGAAGCCGCCGACGCTCGCAACCTCGGCGACGCCTTCCGCTCTCGCGAGCGCGAATTTCAGATTCCAGTCCTGGATGGTCCGGGTGTCGGCAAGATTCAACTCTTTCGACATCACGGCATACTGGTAGACCCACCCGACGCCGGTCGCATCGGGACCGATGGTCGGCGAGACTCCGGCCGGCAGCCGCGACGCCGCGCCGTTGAGGAATTCGAGCACGCGCGAGCGCGCCCAGTAGATGTCGGTGCCGTCCTCGAAGATGACGTAGACGAAGGAGACGCCGAAGAACGAGAAGCCGCGCACGACCTTCGACTTCGGCACCGTCAGCATCGCCGTGGTCAAGGGATAGGTGACCTGGTCCTCGATCACCTGCGGCGCCTGGCCGGGATACTCGGTGTAGACGATGACCTGGGTGTCGGAGAGATCGGGGATCGCATCGAGCGGCAGATGCAGCAACGCGTAGAGGCCGGCGGCAGCCGCAAAGCCGGTGCCGAACAGCACCAGCAGCAAATTGCGCGCCGACCAGGCGATGACACGTGCGATCATGGCCGGCCTCCGTCCGTCATCTGGCCGTCGGCCGTTGCCGCTTGCGCGGCGCCGGCCTCGGCAAAGCCCTTGATCGCGGCTTTCAGGTTGCTTTCGGCATCGATCAGGAAGGTCGCCGACGTGACGACCGCATCGCCCTCCGCGATCCCGTCGCGGATTTCGACATAGCCCTCGCCGCGCCGCCCGAGCTTGACCTCGCGCGGCTCGAACCGCCCGTTGCCACGATCGATCAGCACGGTCTGGCGGCTCCCGGTGTCGAGGATCGCGTTGTCAGCCACCGTCAGCACCGGCGCCGCGCTACCAATGTCGATCTCGGCGTCGACATACATGTCCGGCAGCAGCGCGAGATCGGCATTCTGCAATTCGATCCGCACCCGCGCGGTGCGCGTGTCCTTGTTGACCTGCGGATAGATCACGCTGATCTGGCCCATGAACGCGCGGCCGGGATAGCTGCGGGCCCGCACCGCGACCTTCTGCCCGACCACGATGTTGCCGAGATCGCGCTCGGCGACATCGGCCAGTGCCCACACGACAGAGACATCGGCGATCCGGAACAGCACGTCGCCCGGCTGGGCGCGCATGCCCTCGATCGCGGCACGCTGCAACACGATGCCGTCACGCGGCGACAACCACTGGATCGCGAGCGGCACCGTGTGGCTTTTCTCCATCTCGGCGATGACGGTCTCGGGAACGTCGAGATTGGTCAACCGCTGCTTGGAGCCGCGTCCGTAGGGCTCGATATTCGCGATCGCTTTCGAGGTCATGGTCGCGACATATTCGGCCGCCGCGGACGACACCGCCGGGCTGTAGATCTCCATCAACGGCTGCCCTTTCGTCACCCGGCTGCCGGTCGTGATGTCGGCGACCTTCTGCACATAGCTCTCGGCACGCATCGCGATGACGGAGACCCGCCGTTCGTCGAGTTGGATCGTGCCGGGGGCACGCACCAGCGTGCGGATGCGGCGCAGCTCCGCCGCTTCGGATTTGACGCCGGTGCGCTGGATTTTTCCGGGCGACAGCGTGATCGAGCCGTCGTCGCTGTCCTCGCCGTCGTAGACGGCGATGTAGTCCATCCCCATGGAGTCCTTCTTCGGCACCGGCGAGGTGTCGGGAAGGCCCATCGGATTGCGATAATATTTGACCTTGCGCCACCCTTGGCGGCCGTGGCGTTGCTGTCCGCCGGCATCGCCATCGGCGCCTCCGGCTCGTCGAAGCTGAGATCGGCGCCGGCAGCGACGGGCTGGTAGTCGCGGCCGTCTGACGTCTTCTTCCACGTCAGCGAGTAGGACGGCTTGCCGTCCGGATCGCGAAAATAGATCGGCGCGCCGGCTTCCGCCGCTTGCGCGGCTGAGGCGGCAAGATTTGCGCCCGGCCACGGCGGCAGGCCGCGACCGAGATATGCGACGCCTGCCGCTGCAACGATCGCAGCGGCAACGCCTGCCAGAGCGAGCCGGTTCATTTTCCGGCCGTGACGACGAGCTTGCTTTCGAGCGTGCCGGTCTCGCCCTGCACCTTCGCGCCGAGCGACAGCTGCCAGCGCCCGGCCATGCCGAAGTTCGCTTTGAACCGATAGGTGCCGGGTTCGGTCCCCGGCATCGGCGTGACCTTGGTGGCCATCTCCTGCATGCCGTCCGGGGCCATGTCGAGCCGCGTCGCGAAGATCACGGCGTCAGACACGGCCTTGCCGGTCTTCCTGTTCATCAGCCGCACGGTGACAACCTTGTCCGGACCGGCCTGAACTGTCTGGTCGACGAGTTGGAATTCGTAGTCCCTGATGTCGGCGAGCGCGACAGTGGCGGTGCCAGTCAGCGCGAGGCCGATGAGCGCGGCCGCTACGGCACGCGACGTATTGAACGACGTCATTTCGTTTCATTCCTCGATTGGATTTGGCCTGCCGCTTGCGCGGCATGCGACGTCCACGCGCCAGAAGGTCGCGCGGCAGCAACCGGCGCTTGCGGCGCCAGTCAGACTAAATGTCGAGGAGGATGGTCGGGAGGCGGACGGACCAGCCCGTCGGCGACCAGATCGTCATGCGGACGCAATTGCAGCTGCGTCGACGGCCGCACCGCGAGGCCGACGGTCGATGGTCCTGCGTGCAGGACCTTCAACATGCAGATCGCAACCAGCGGACAATCCCGGCAATCATTGCTCTTCTGCTTGTCGGGGCAGCACGGCATATCGGCCGCCATATCCGACATGTCCGCCATCTGGCTCATACCGGTCAGCGCAGATCCGGCCGCCGCGGGCGTCGCCAGCGGCGCAATTGTCAGGCCTGCCGTCACGAGGACGGCGAGCAGCAATCTGAACAATTGGCGAACATTCATGTCGCGACAGTCTCACAAAGGACGGGTGCTGAAAAGGTCACCCTGTTCACAACTGCACCAGCGGGAGATTGGGTGGTTAATCGTTCATCCCGGCCTGGCGCCCGCATGCCTCGCCTACCGAGACTTCCGGCCGCCGTGATAGCGCCACGGCGTCCGGGCTGCGTCCGGGACGCTCGCCGGCTGCAAGCGCGCCGCTTCCTGATCGTAGCCGAATGCAGACATCGGGTCGCGTTGCACGGCAACCGTAGCCGCCGGTGCGGTTTCTGCGGCCTCATTGGGCAAGTATCTCCTGTCGGAGGCGGTCAGGCCCGCTTGCGCGGTTGCCGACGCCACCACCAGCGGCGCGAGGATTGAGACGGCAAGAAGGCATTTGTTGATCGACATCATCGGCTCCATCATTTTCCTGAAGCGCATTGATTTGCGCTTCTGATCATGAGTTCGGAGCCGATGTTTCCCCGGTTACACGCTCACGCCGACGTGAGAGGTCCGATCACTGCCTCTCACCAGCGCAGCAATCGCGGTCCCAATACCGCGCCTGCAAGTGTGCACAGCACGATCGTGCCGCCGTACCACAGCCCGACAAAGGGCAACGAGTCATCGGTGCAGTGGAGTGCATAGGCGACGGCGCTCACACCACCTGCGACAAGGCCGCCGAATGCCCCCGCCTGCACCAGATTGGTCGGCGCCGCCTTTCTGACTGCCCAGATCACCACGGCAAACGGCACGATCGCGATGATCGGAACCGAGATGAGGCATTCGAGCCATTGGTCTCCCATGACCATCCTGTCCCAATGAGAGCTGGGCGCCTGTCCGAGGCTGATGGCGGCAAGCAGCATGATCGCCCCGAACGGGAGTGCGGCCAGTCCAAGCGAGATCTTTCGCTCGCCGCCCGGCCGCGCCAGCCGGGTCAGATAGACCGACGCCGCGCCGACAATGCCGAGCGCGAATGCGAGCTTCAGAAAGAGGAAGGTCACGGCGCGCGGCGTGGTCAGGTCGGCGCGAACGCCAAGCCCGGCAAGCACGAGGCCAAGCGCGGCAATCAGCGCCAGCCCGAGCGCGATAGCGACGGTCCGGCCGACCAGCCGGTGATCGACCGGCTCGACATTGTTGCTGAGCGCCGCGATGAGGTCATCCGTCTTCATGGCTCAGTCCTCCCGGCGATCAACGCGGCCAAGGCCTTCAGCCCGCGATGAATGCTGACCTTCACACTGGATTCCGACATGTCGCACCGCTGCGCCGCTTCGGCGACGCTCAATCCGTCGAGCTTCACGGCCGCGATCGCGCACTGCATATTCGCCGGCAATTGCTTGAGCAATCGCCTGAGGTCAAAGCTGCTCTCGGCGCCGATATGATCGTCATGGGCTGTGATGTCGTCGGCCTCATCGATCGGCACGTCGGCGCGCGAGGCCCGCGTGCGACGCAGGAAATCGATCAGCTTGTAGCGCGCGACCGCGTGCACCCAGGGCGTCAATGGCTGTGCCGGGTCGTAGGTGTGTCGCTGGAGGTGAATTGCCAACACGGCCTCCTGCACCAGGTCCTCCGCCTCCGCCGCGCCGCGGCCGGTCCTCGCAAGCTTGCTCTTGTAGTAGGCACGCAAATGCCGGCTCAGGCGCTCCAGCAACGCCCGGTGGGCCGCCGCATCGCCATCCTGGCTGGCAAGCATCAGTGGCTTGAGCTCGTTTTCCGCGGTCGTCATGCAGCGCTTCTATGGTCTGGTTCGCTCAGGCGACCGGTTTGGTTACAGCCCGATCGGCCGGACCACGGATATTTTCAAGGCCGCGACCGGTTCAGCTCAGTTCGCACATCATCCCGACAGTTTGCGGCTTCATCCCGGCTGGATAAGCCGTCTTTGGCGGCCGCCGATCACAATCCTGCCAGATGGGGCCTTGACCTGTGCAATCGCCGAAATGACATGAGGGACTAACCAACGGACCCGCGGCCCATGCAACTCGTCTCGACCCTGACCTGTCCGGCCTGCGGATTCGCCGCGACCGAAACCATGCCGACCGATGCCTGCCAGTTCTTCTACGACTGCCGCGGCTGCGGCACCCGCCTCAAGCCGCTTGCCGGGGATTGCTGCGTGTTCTGCTCTTACGGGACTGTCCCCTGCCCTCCGGTGCAGACGCGCGGCGAATGCTGTGGCGGACCCGGGCCAGCCTGAGCCCCCTGCCACTGATTTGCCCAGACGGCGTACTCCCCAGCGGCGAAGATGTTTCGGTTTATCGGCTAGGCAAGCCCGGTCTCGCCGGGGACAGCACGAAGCAAGCCCTGCGGCTGTCGATTCGAATGCGTCGCGTTAGTAGGACTGGGCGTAGGGTGCAGCATTCATCAGCAGCACCCCAAAAAGAAGCACCAGATAGAGCATCGAAAACACGAACAAGCGACGAGCAGGCCGCCTTTCCTTGTCGTGGCTTCGACGTACTTGCCATGCGAGAAAGATCATGATCGCTCCCAGCATCGCCGCGGCCGCGCCATAGATGCCCCCCGCGAATCCCAGTGCATAAGGTAGCAGCGAGATCGGAACCAAAAGCGCGCTATAGAGAAGAATCTGGCGCTTTGTTTCGGTCTTGCCGGCGACGACCGGCAACATCGGCACACCGGCGCGGGCGTATTCTCCAGCAAGATTGAGCGACAATGCCCAGAAGTGGGGTGGCGTCCAAAGGAAGATGATCAAGAACAGGATGAGCGGCTCGAGCCCGACGTTTCCGGTGACCGCGACCCAGCCGATCACGGGAGGGAGTGCACCAGCGGCACCGCCAATGACAATATTTTGCGGAGTTCGGCGTTTGAGCCACATCGTGTAGACGACGACGTAGAAGAAAATCGTGAAGGCAAGGAGTGCAGCAGCGGCCATGTTCAGCAAAGTGCCGAGGGCCAGGACGGCGCACGTCCCGAGCATCAATCCGAAAACCAGTGCTTCCGAGCGCGATACACGGCCACCGGGAATTGGACGGATGGCAGTCCGGGCCATCACCGCGTCGATGTCGGCATCGTACCACATGTTGAGTGCACCTGCGGCGCCCGCTCCCGCAGCTATGCAAGCAAGAGCAACGACGCCGGTGACGGGATCGATGCCGCCTGGTGCGACCATGAGACCGACCAGTGCGGTGAAGACGACCAGCGACATGACGCGCGGCTTCGTCAGTGCGACGTAGTCTCCGATGTTGGTATAGCTCCGGCGAAGAATTGAACGATTGATTTGCACGAGATTGATTCCTCGTCAGTTCGATACTCAAAAGGCCGTCGGTTGAGGCCTTCTTCGCAGAGTCCCAGATGACGTGGCGAGTTCTCAGCCGTCCTGCTTCTAGCTCGCTGGCGCGAAGAACATGACCCGAAGCAGATGCGTATAGTCGGATTCGAACACCATGATCCCTACAAAAACCAGCACGAGCACCGGCGGCAACAGGATGGCGTAGGCCAACGCCAACCGCTCCCAGGCCATGTGCATGAACACGGCAACGATCAGGCCGGCCTTCAGCACCATGAACAGCAGGATCAGTGACCAGCGGAGATGGCCATGGATGCCAAAGAAGTCGACGAGGTATGAGCAGGTGCTGAGCACGAACAGCCATCCCCAGACCACGAGATAGAGCTTGATCGGATGCTGCTGGCCCTTGGCGTGCGTGGCTCCTGATGCGACTCCGTCGTGCGCATACGCGTGCAGCGCATGTTGCGTTGCCTGCCCTTCCACATGTACCGCTGCGTTTGTCATGCGCCAACCTCACCAGAGATAGAAAAAGGCAAAGATGAACACCCACACCAGATCGACGAAGTGCCAGTACAGGCCCATGATTTCGACGATCTCGTAATACCCCCTCCGGCTCGTGAAGAAGCCACGCCGCTCGACGTCGAAGTCTCCCCGCCAAACCTTTCGCGCGACGGCGATCAGGAAGATCACACCGATGGTCACGTGGGTGCCGTGGAAGCCGGTGATCATGAAGAAGCATGCGCCAAATTGCGGCGCGCCCCACGGGTTGCCCCACGGCCGCACGCCCTCCATGATCAGCTTGGTCCATTCGAAGGCCTGCATTCCGACGAACGTCGCGCCAAATGCCGCGGTGGCCAACATCAAGGCTGCCGTTTTGGCGCGATCCCGGCGATAACCGAAGTTGACGGCCATCGCCATCGTACCGCTGCTGCTGATCAGGATGAAAGTCATGATCGCGATCAGGATGAGCGGGATGTGTTTGCCACCGAGATTGAGCGCGAAGACTTCGCTGGGATTGGGCCACGGCACGGTCGTCGACATTCGCGCCGTCATGTACGACAGCAGGAAGCAGCTGAAGATGAAGGTGTCGCTCAGAAGGAAGATCCACATCATGGCCTTCCCCCAGGACACGTGCTTGAAGGCACGCTGGTCCGAGGCCCAGTCGGCGGCGATGCCGCGCAATCCGGGTATCGTTCCGGGCGACGTCTGGGGGGCTGCAAGTGTGGTTTCCGTCATCGTTTCCCGCCCTCGCTAGGTGAGCAACTGGCGACAGATGTCGACCAAATTGTCGGTCCAGCCCGTCATCAGACCGAGCAAGATCAGCCAGACCAACAACAGGAAATGCCAATAGATGGCGCAGAGCTCCACGCTCAAGCGCATCTGCATCATCGGCGCGCCACGCCACACCTTGGCGGTCGTCCTGCCGAGCGCCACCAGACCGCCCATCAGATGCAGTCCGTGCACCGCGGTGATCAGGTAGAAGAAGGAATTGGCCGGATTGGACGCCACGAAATAGCCGGCGACCTTCAGCTGCTGCCAGACCAATAGCTGCCCGGCCAGGAAGGTCACGGCGGATGCTCCGCCGATCAGCAGGCCGACGATCAGGCCGTCAATGTCGTCGCGTCGCGCGGCCATGTACGCCCATTGCAGCGCCACGCTGCTGATGACCAGGACGCCGGTATTGACCCACAACAACCTGGGCAGGGGCAGCTCCCGCCAGTCCACCATGCTGTTGCGCATCGAGTAGGCGCTGATCAGGAGCGCGAACAACGAGCCGACGACTGCGAGAAATACGCCCAGTCCGATCTTCGCCGTCGGCACGGACGAACCGCGCTCACCGCGAAGATCGACGTCCACCCCTTGCTCGAGCCAGGGTTTGGCGGCCAGCCGCTGCTGCGAGAGCCACCATCCCGCGATCGCTGCGATTGTAACAGTGAACAGGATGATGGCACTCACGGATGGGCTCCCTGCGTCGCCAATCCAGCCGGCGGTTCATTCTGCGGCACAAAATCCCCGGCAGCGCCCGGCACGCTGTAATCGTAGGCCCAGCGATAGACGATCGGGAGGTCCTTGCCCCAGTTGCCATGTCCGGGCGGCGTTTCCGGTGTCTGCCACTCCAGCGAAGCGGCTCCCCAAGGGTTGCTGCCAGCCTCTTTTCCCTTGAACAGGCTCCAAATGATATTGAACAGGAAGACAAGCTGGGCGAAGCCGACAATCAGCGCCGCCACGCTCATGAACGCATTGAGGTCGTGGGCGGATGCCGGGACGAAGGTTGTCTCGCCGATGTCGTGATAGCGGCGGGGCATCCCGAGCAGGCCCAGATAGTGCATCGGGAAGAAGATCGCATAGGCCCCGATGAACGTCACCCAGAAGTGGAAACGTCCAAGCGCCTCATTGAGCATGCGTCCGGTGACTTTCGGATACCAGTGATAGAGTCCGCCAAACACGGCCATGATCGGCGCGATACCCATCACCATGTGGAAGTGCGCGACAACGAACATCGTGTCCGACAGCGGAACGTCCACAACCACGTTCCCGAGAAACAGTCCGGTCAGGCCGCCGTTCACGAACGTGATGATGAATGCGAGCGCGAACAGCATCGGCACCGTGAGATGGATGTCGCCGCGCCACAGGGTCAGCACCCAGTTGTAGACCTTGATCGCAGTCGGGATGGCGATGATGAGTGTCGTGGTGGCGAAGAAGAACCCGAAATACGGGTTCATGCCGCTCACATACATGTGGTGCGCCCATACAACGAAGCTGAGAGCACCGATTGCCACGATCGCCCAAACCATCATGCGATAGCCGAAGATGTTTTTTCGCGCGTGGACGCTGATCAGATCGGAAATGATGCCGAAGGCCGGCAAGGCGACGATGTAGACTTCGGGGTGGCCGAAGAACCAGAACAAATGCTGGAACAGGATCGGGCTGCCGCCGCCATACTTCGTCAGCTGGCCCATCTCGACCAGCGTCGGCATGAAGAAGCTGGTTCCCAGGAGACGGTCCAGCAACAGCATCACCGAGGCGACGAACAGCGCCGGGAAGGCCAACAGCGCCATCACGGTGGCCGTGAAGATGCCCCACACCGTCAGGGGCATCCGCATCAACGTCATGCCGCGCGTGCGGGCCTGCAGCACCGTCACCACGTAATTGAGCCCGCCCATGGTGAAACCGATGATGAACAGGATCAGCGAGGCCAGCATGAGAACGATGCCCCAATCCTGCCCGGGGGTACCGGAGAGAATCGCCTGGGGTGGATAAAGCGTCCAGCCGGCGCCGGTCGGCCCGCCGGGCACGAAGAACGTCGCGACCAGCACCAGCACGGCGAGCAGGTAGACCCAGTAGCTCAGCATGTTCACGTAGGGGAAGACCATGTCCCGCGCGCCGACCATCAGCGGGATGAGGTAGTTGCCGAAGCCGCCGAGGAACAACGCCGTGAGCAGGTAGATCACCATGATCATGCCGTGCATGGTGATGAACTGAAGGTACTGATTGGCATCGATAAAGGAGAATGTGCCGGGAAATCCCAGTTGCAGCCGCATCATCCACGACAACACCAGCGCAACCATTCCGATCGACATCGCCGTGATCGAGTACTGGACAGCGATAACCTTGGCGTCTTGCGAAAAGACGTACCTCGTCCACCAGCTGTGCGGGTGATAGAGCTCGACCTCACCTACTTCGGCGGGCGGGATGCCTGCAACCTCATCAAACGGGATATCGACCATCGGAATAGCCTCCTTGGTCTTCCGCTCAGCGACGAGTTCACCTCATATCCGGCTGATCCTCGTCGGCATGTTCATTCGCGACCAGTCCTGTACGCGGCCTTCGCGACGTCGTGCTGACCTGACAACTCCGCAAACGTCCGCTGCCTCTCGAGCCACGCGTGATATTCTTTCGCTTCCTGCACGACGACCCTGCTCCGCATCTGCGCGTGCGCGGTACCGCACAGCTCCGCACAGAGGACGTCGAACGTTCCGGTGCGGGTGGGCGTGAACCAGTAATAGGTCACCGAGCCCGGTATCATGTCCATCTTGGCCCGGAACTCGGGCACGTAGAAATCATGCAGAACGTCGATCGAGCGGAGCAACACCTTCACCGGCTTCCCAACCGGCAGATGCAGATCGTCGCTTTGAACGACGATGTCGTCTTGTCCGTTCGGATCGTTGGGATTCAACCCCAGAGGATTGTCGGGACTGATCAGGCGCGCATCTGACGTGCCGAGCCGGCCGTCTTTTCCCGGAAGGCGATAACTCCACATCCACTGTTGTCCAACTACCTCGACGTCGGTCGCGTCGTCGGGAACGGTGACGAACTGGTGCCAGACGACCAGGCCGGGCGCCAACATGGCGGCGACGCCGACTGCCGTCACGATGCTGAGCCACCATTCGAGCTTCTTGTTTTCGGGGTTGTAGGCGGCCCGCCGTCCCTCCTTGTGGTGGAAGCGGAACACGCAGTAAGCCATGAACGCGATGACCGCGCAGAAAACCGCACCGGTGATCCAGAACGTCAGATTGATCGTGTCGTCGATGTAGCGCCAGTTTGAGGCGATCGGCGTCCACCACCACGGGCTGTAGATGTGAAACAGCACCGAGGCGACTGCAACCAGAAGCAGTACGAGCGCGACAGCCATCCCTCATTCCTCCTTGCCATTGAAGGCTGCGGAGACGAACGAAAGGGCGGAGCTCACGTCAAAGGTATGGTGTCAAACGTATGGTGTCACATACACCATCACCGTGCCTTTTGCCTCGCCCATTCTGCCGGTCGCGACGCTGGGACATCATGACAAAGGATCAACGTCACGGCCGCAATCTCATCGGAGCTTGGGGGCGTTCAGTTCGTTCAAGATGGTACTCGTCGAGCCCGGCGTCAATAGAGGAGTATGTCCCGCCTCTGTCCGGCGCGCGTTGGCGCGAATGCATTGCGTGCCGGAGAGCACCGATCGGGACCCGCCATCAGATGGTGCATCGCAAAACGCGGCCTGTGCGATTGCACAATTCTCCCGACTGCATTCGCCATCTTGCTTCTGCTGCGTATCGGACTAGTTTGATTGGACCGGTTGCGACAGATGTCGTCCGGCAAGCTCCTTCTGGTTGAATCTGATTTGCCGGACTCAGTCGCGATTTTCGCGCATGAGGCGGATGTGCGTGTGTTGATGGCGCTCCGTTCCCCTGCGGGCACAAGCAAGGAGACCGGAACCATGACTACCGTATTCGCACGACCCAAACTGCAATTGTTTGGCGTCTCGACCGCCTTTGTCGTTCGCAAGATCAGCCTTTCCGACCTCGGCGACGCGCTGCGCCTCGGCTGGGAAGACTTCAAGGCCATCCCGACCCACGCCATCGTCCTGTGCGTGATGTACCCCGTCCTCGGACTTGTCCTGTTCAGACTTGTGATCGGCTATTCGGTGCTGCCGCTGCTGTTTCCGCTCGCCGCCGGCTTCGCCCTGATCGGTCCTTTCGCCGGATTAGGCCTCTACGAACTGAGCCGCCGCCGCGAGCGAGGAGAGGAGCCAGGAGCCTGGGATGCAATGCAGGTGCTGCGCGCGCCGTCGTTTGGCGCCATGCTCGAACTTGGCATTCTCCTGTTCGTTCTGTTCGGGGTCTGGATCGCCGCCGCAGACGCGATCTACATTGCGACTTTCGGCTATGCTCCGGCTGCGAGCATCCCTGATTTCGCAAAGCGCGTGTTGACGACACCCGAAGGCTGGTCGCTCATCATCGTCGGATGCGGCGTCGGCTTCCTTTTCGCCCTGGCTGCCCTGTGCGTCAGCGTCGTCTCATTTCCACTGATGCTCGACCGCCATGCCACAGCGATCGATGCGATCCGCACCTCGATACGGGCCGTGATGATGAATCCAATTGAGATGGCGGCGTGGGGATTGATCGTTGCGGTATTGCTCGCTGTGGGCTCATTGCCATTCTTCGTCGGTCTCTGCGTCGTTCTGCCGGTGCTTGGTCATGCGACCTGGCATCTTTACAGGAAGGTGATCGAGCCTGACCCGAATCCTCCGCAAGAAGAGCCCCGCCCGCCGATCGGTCACCGCTACGCGGCCGATTTCCCGGCCTCGCTCTTCCCGTGGAGCCGTGAGCGTTAGTGACACCGGCGCGAGCTTGATCGCTCGCAGGGCATGGCGGACGTAGTTGTTGTCGCGCCGATGGCGATTGACGTCTCCCCGTTGATTGTCTCTTTGGCGGGAGGTAAAGCACTCGCGCAATCCGACGCTGATCGCGCCGGCGTCTTCCGGTGCGACGACCGCTGGATTGCCAGGTGCTCATCGTGGCTTCTTCCGACGCATTGGCTGCCGTCTTCACTCATATCGAATCCAACCGCGACACCTTCCTGCAGCGCCTGATCGCCTATCTGCGCCATCCGAGCATCAGCGCCGAGAACATCGGCATCGCTGAGGTCGGCGCCCTGCTGGTCGAGATGCTCACAGGGATCGGCCTCGAAGCCGGCCTTGTCCCCACGGAGGGTTATCCGATGGTGGTGGCGCGCTGGGAGAAGGCACCAGGCAAGCCGACCGTCCTGCTCTACGGACACTATGACGTACAGCCGGCCGACCCGCTCGAGAAATGGATATCGCCGCCCTTCGAGCCGACGATCCGGGACGGCCGGCTCTATGCACGCGGCGTCGGTGACAACAAGGGCCAGCACCTCGCCCAGATCCTGGCGATCGAATCCCATCTCAAGGTGCACGGCGAACTGCCCTGCAACGTCATCCTGCTGCTGGAGGGCGAGGAAGAGATCGGCAGCCCGCACATCGCCGGTTTCGTGCGCGCCAACGCGCATCTTTTGAAGGCCGATCTTGCCGTCACCGCCGACGGCCCGCGTCATGCCAGCGGCGCACCGACGATCAAGTTCGGCTCGCGCGGCGTCGTCTCCTTCGAGTTGCGCTGCCGCCATGCCAGCCGCGACGTCCATTCCGGCAACTTCGGCGGCGTCGTGCCGAACCCGATCTGGACGCTGGTCCACCTTCTCGGCACGATGAAGAACGCGGCCGGTGAGATCACCATCGAGGGGCTGCATGATGCCGTCGAGCCACCGGCGGCTGAGGAACTGGTGGCGATCGAGCGCCTGCCGCTCGATATCGAGGCCGTCAAAGCGAGCCTTGCACTGAAGCGCTTCGACGCGCCTGCCGACCGCCCCTTCTACGACCGCCTCTGCTTCCAGCCAACGCTGACCATCAACGGTTTCCACGGCGGCTATGGCGGCCCCGGCACCAAGACGGTGCTGCCGAACGAGGCCTTCGTCAAATGCGACATCCGTCTCGTCGAGGCTCAGGACGCCGAGGACATCCTGCGCAAGGTCCGGGCTCACGTCGCCAAACATGCGCCCGAGGTCGAGTTCGTCGCTGCAGACATGGGAATGCAGCCCTCGAAGACGCCGATCGCCTCGCCCTACACCGCGCCGCTGCGCCGCGCCTTCGTTGCCGCCCATGGCCAGGAGCCGCTGCTGATACCGGCCGGCTTCGGCAGTCTGCCCAACTACGTCTTTACCAAGCTCCTGGGCATCCCTGCCTTCGTCACGCCCTATGCCAATCCGGACGAAGCCAACCATGCGCCGAATGAAAACATGACGCTGGACTGCTTCTACAGCGGCTTGCGGACCGGGGCTGCATTGTTGCACGAGCTCGGCCAGTTCCGGCGCGAGGGCTAGACCCGCCTGTCGAGGCAATAGAACAAGACCCGTAAGGCCATCGTGCAGGGAAAGCCGGGATTGCTCCGGTTACACCTGTGGCCCTACCTCCCGTTGCTTTTTGTTGCACCGGACTCATGGCTGCGATCGGCACCCGGCTTTCCCTGCGCCCTCTTCAAGCGAGAGGGCGGAATGAAGAGCAGAACTCGGACAATCATGTCGCGAGAATGCGGTGCCGCGCGCGAGCCGAAGTCACCCTCGACCCGCGAAGCACAGCTGTGCCGTCCCTCAATCGGTCACGTCTGCTTCAACACCGCCGGATCGACCGGCATCTTTCGCAGCCGCTTGCCGGTCGCCGCGAAGATCGCATTGCTGATCGCAGGCACGATTCCCGATGTCCCGGTCTCGCCCATGCCGCCGGGCGGCTCGGTGCTCGGCACGATATGGACCTCGATGGCCGGGGCCTGATCGATCCGCAGCATCTGGTAGCTGTCGAAATTGCTCTGCTCGATGCGACCGTCCTTCAGCGTGATTTCGCCGTAGAGCGCGGCCGTGACCCCGAAATTGATGCCGCTCTGCAGCTGCGCCTGCACGGTGTCGGGATTGACCACGGTGCCGCAATCCATCGCGCAGACGACGCGATGGACACGGACCGAACCGTCCTTGGCAACCTCGACCTCGGCGACCTGCGCGAGGTAGCTGCCGAACACGAATTGCAGCGACACGCCGCGGCCGCGCCCGGCCGGCAGCTTGCCGCCCCAGCCGGCCTTGGCCGCCGCGAGCTCGAGCGCCGCTTTGGCGCGCGGCGACTTGCCGAGCAGCGCCCGGCGATAATCGACCGGGTCCTGCTTGGCGGCCGCCGCCATCTCGTCGATCACGCTTTCGGTGACGAACACATTGTGCGAGGGCCCGACGCTGCGCCAGAACGCGGTCGGAATGCCGGGCGGCTCGACCCGGACATATTCGACGTGGAAGTTGGGGATGTCGTAGACGAGGTCGATCGCACCCTCTGTCGTGTCGGGGTCCAGACCGTTGCGGAACGCCGGCGGTGCCCATCGCGCAATCACAGACGAGCCGGCGAAGCGGTTGTTCCAGGCCACCGGCTTGCCCGATGCATCGAGGCCGACCGCAATCCGGTCGCACCAGTACGGCCGGTACATGTCGTGCTGGATATCCTCCTCGCGGGTCCACACCACCTTGACCGGCGCATCGACCTGCTTTGCGATCTGCACGGCGCGAATGACACCATCGACCTCGAGCCTGCGGCCAAAGCCGCCGCCGAGCAAATGATTGTGCACCACCACCTTCTCCGGCGGCAGGTCCAGCATCTTCGCGGCCACCGCCTGCACGCGCGAGAGCGCCTGGTTGCCGACCCAGATTTCGCAGCCGTCGGCGCGAACATGCACCGTGCAGTTCATCGGCTCCATCGTGGCATGGGCGAGGAACGGCAGCTGATAAGTTGCCTCGAGCTTCGTCGCCGCGCCCGCCAGCGCCTTGTCGGCGTCGCCGATATTCTGCGCGACCGCGCCGGGCTTCGTGGTGGCGGCTTCGAGCTCGCGCGCGATATCTGACGTGGCGAGCTTGGCGTGAGCCCCCTCGTCCCACTCGATCGTGAGCGCCGCGAGACCTTTCTTGGCCGCCCCCATGTGATCGGCCACCACGGCGACGGCGTCATCGAGTTTCACGATCTGGCGCACGCCGTTGACGGCCTTCGCCGCCGCATCATCCACGCGCTTGACGCGCCCGCCGAACACCGGCGACTGCGCCAGCGTCGCGACCTTCACGCCGGGCGGCCGCGCGTCGATGCCGTAGACTGCCGAGCCGTTGATCTTGGAGGGCGTATCGAGCCGCTTGGCCGGCGTGCCGATCAGCTTGAACTCGGCCGGGCTCTTCAGCGTCACGTTCTCCGGCACCGGCACCTGCGCCGCATCGGCCGCCAGTTCGCCGTAACCGAGCTTGCGTCCCGACGCCGCGTGAAGCACCTCGCCGTTCTCGGCGCGGCACGAGCCGGGCTCGACGTTCCAGCGCTTGGCGGCGGCTGCCACCAGCATCGCTTTCGCGGTGGCGCCGGCCTTCCGCATCGGCTGCCAGGCGCCGCGCATCGCATTCGAATTGCCGGTAGCCTGCACGCCGAGCAGCGGGTTGGCATAGAGCTTGTCGCTCGGCGGCGCGTGCTCGAGCTGCACCTGCGTCAGGCCGATCTCGAGCTCCTCGGCGATCAGCATCGGGATCGAGGTGTAGGTGCCCTGCCCCATCTCGACATAGGGCATGGTGAGCACGACCTTGCCGTCACCGCCGATCCGGATGAAGGCATTCGGCGCGAAGTCACCGGCGGCCGCGGCTTCGCTCTCGCGGCTCGCGAACGGCAGGCTCACGCTGAGCAGCAGGCCGCCGCCTGCGATCGCGCTGGCACGGAGGAAGTTGCGGCGCGACAGATCGGCGGAGTGCTCAGACACATTGTTCATCAGCGTCATGATCAACCTCCCGACTGCGCGGCTTGCTTGATGGCTTCGCGAATGCGGACATAGGTCCCACAGCGGCAGATATTGCCCGCCATCGCGTCGTCGATATCCGCATCGGTCGGCTTCGGCTTGCTTGCGAGCAAGGCAGAGGCGGACATGATCTGCCCGGACTGGCAGTAGCCGCATTGCGGCACCCCGTGCGCGAGCCAGGCGTCCTGGATCTTCTTGCCCGCCGGCGTCTTGCCGACCGCCTCGATGGTCGTGATCTTGGAGTCGCCGATGCTGTCGATCGTCGTGATGCAGGAGCGCACCGCGCTGTCATCGAGATGCACCGTGCAGGCGCCGCACAGCGCCATGCCGCAGCCGAATTTGGTGCCGGTCATGCCGAGCACGTCGCGCAGCACCCACAGCAGCGGCGTATCGCCATCGGCATCGACCGAATGACTGGTCCCATTGATCATAATCTGGAAAGGCATCCTGACACTCCTGTCCTGGTTCGAGACCCGCGCGGACTGCGCCCCTCCGGGCGCAACCGCGACATTCCAAAGCGATCGAACGCGCATTCGCGCCGATTACTCACTTGTGGTAATAAATCCGATTCCAATGCCGCGTAACCGGCGCGATGATGCGCAATGAAATAACCATTGGTTTATAATCCATGGACCGACTGACCAGCATGTCCGTGTTCGCCCGCGTCGCCGATCTCGGCTCCTTCACCGCGGCGGCCAAGGAGCTGCGGATCTCGCCGACCATGATCGGCAAGCATATCCGTTTTCTCGAGGACCGGCTCGGCTCGCAACTGATCAACCGGTCGACGCGGCGGCAGGGTCTCACCGAACTCGGCCGCAGCTATCTCGATCACTGCAAGCAGTTGCTGGAACAGGCCGAGGCCGGCGATGCGCTGGTCGAGGAAGCGTTGAGCGCGCCGCGCGGCAAGCTCCGCGTCGCGACCTCAGTCGCCTTCGGGTCGTACAGCCTGGCGCCCGCGCTGGTCCGTTTCATGAAGAGATATCCGGAAGTCTCGGTCGACCTCATCCTCAGCGACAGGATGGTCGATCTGCTCGAGGAAGGGCTTGATGCCGCGATCCGGGTCGGCACGCTGACCGACTCCACCATGATGTCGCGCTCGCTGTCGCCCTACACAGGAGTAGTGTGCGCCGCGCCGAGCTATCTCGCGGAACGCGGCACACCAACGCATCCGGCGGATCTCATCCACCATGAATGCCTGCGCTATCCCGGCTGGTCGGACGGGCAGCGATGGACCTTCGTCGGACCGGAGGGCGAAGTGCATGTCGATGTCGCGAGCCGCCTCTTCATCAACAGCGCGTTCGGCATCCGCTATGCGGCGCTGGCCGGCGCCGGCATCGTGCTGATGCGCGACGAGCTGCTGGCCGACGATATCGCCGCGGGCCGGCTGCAGGTGCTGCTGCCGAACTACTCGACGCAAGCCCGCGCGCGCCAGATCCTGTGGCCGAAGAACCGCAAGATGACACCGAAGCTCCGCGCCCTGATCGACTTCATCGTGGAGACCTACGGCTGAGACCAATTGACCCGACGGGCAGCTCAGCAAAAACCTGTCAATCGCCCCCGCGCAAAGAATATTTCGGTTTATCACAACGGCAGCTCAGTTTCGCGAGAACACGGATGTGTGACTCTTGATGTCGCAACAAATTCGATGTCGTCCTGGCGAAAGCCAGGACCCATTACCCCTAATGGCGATCGGTGCGCGACGCTGGGGCCCCGATCTCGTTCACAGTCGAATTCGGTAGTTATGGGTCCTGGCCTTCGCCAGGACGACGCCATATTTGCGGCAGGCGATGCAATCCAGGCGGCCCATCCCCCTCACTTCACCAGCGCCTCGACCTCCTTGCGGAACGCCTGGCGCGAGCCGTCGCGGGAGTAGAACATGTGGCCACCGGGATAGACCGCGAGCCTGGCGCGGCTCGGACCCGCGAAGGCCGGCAGCTGGTCGAGGATGATCTTTGAGGCGAAGTACGGCGTCGCGAGGTCGAACAGGCCGTGACCGATCAGGAGCTTCAGCTTGGGGTCGAGCGCCAGCATCTGGCGCAGCTGCGTCACCGATTCCGGCGGGCTGATGCCGTGGCCGAACTCCCAGCCCTTGCTCACGCTTTCGCTGAGCAGATGATACGAACCGTCCGGCCGCCAGTTCAGTCTGCGCGTCGTGAGGTCGACGGCGGCGCTGGTCAGCGGCGCCATCAGCGGATCGCCGGACGGATCGTTGAAGCGGAAGGAGCTGGAGTCCGGATAGGGATCGAAGCCTTCGATCGAGGCATCGTAGCGGCCGGTCACCTTGCCGTTCTTGCGATCGAACTCGCGGCGGAATTCGCCGATGTCGAAGCGGCCGGCGAGCCTGCGGCTCACCGCCGGATCGATGCCGGTCAGGCTCGCGACCTTGTCGGCGAGCCGCGCGGTGGCCTCGGTGTCAGCCTGCCCTTTGACGAGATCGAGCAGGAAATCGCCGCGCGCGTAGCTCTCGACGTCGGCAAGATCCTCGCGCGTCACCGGCCCCTTCGCCTGTCGCGCGACCGCCGTCATGGTCGGCAGGCTCGCGACATATTGCAGGATGCTGGAGCCGGTATAGTCGCGGAAATCGAGCACCGGCGAGATCAGGATCAGGCCGCGTACGCCGACACCCTGCTGCATTTGCAGATTGCGCACCACCTTGGGTCCGCGAATGCCGCCATAGCTTTCGCCGACGACGTATTTCGGCGAGGTCAGCCGGTCGTATTTCTCCAGCCAGCGGCGGATCACCAGCGCGACCGAATTGGCATCGCCATCGACGGTGAAGAAGCGCTTGCGCGCATCTTCCGAGGTGGTGACGAAACGGCTGTAGCCGGTGCCGACCGGATCGATGAAGACAAGATCGGTGAAATCGAGCCAGGTGTCGGCATTCGGCTCCAGCTCGGGCGAGGCCGAGGCCACCGCTCCGTCGAACGGCAGTCGCCACGGCCCGACATTGCCGAATTGCAGCCAGGCGGACGCGGAGCCCGGCCCGCCGTTGAACAGGAACGTCACCGGGCGGCTCGCCTTCTCGGCGCCGTCGAGCTGATAGGAGGTGTAGGCGATGTCGGCGAGCGGCTCGCCCTTGTCGTCGAACACGCGGATCGAGCCCGCGGTCGCGCTGAAGGCGAGCGTGCGGCCGGGCAGCGCGACCGATTGCTTGGTCGTGGAATCCGGCGGCAGGCGATGCTGCTCGGCGGCAGGTG
>NZ_JACMYP010000096.1 GCF_020889705.1 Bradyrhizobium altum
CGCGCGCGGCGAGCTCGGCGGCGGCGACAAAGCCGTCGCCGCCATTGTTGCCGCGGCCGGCAACCACGACGATCGGCCCCTGCTCGACCAGGTCCATTGCGGCTTCAGCGACGGCTTGGCCGGCGCTCATCATCAGCGCGAAGCCCGGCGTACCGGCTGCGATGGTCAGCCGGTCGGCGCGCTCCATCTCGGTGGTGGTCAGAACGTCCATGCCGAATCCTCAATCGCTTCGCCTTTTCGAGAGGCAGTTCCTGTGACGTTCGCAGGGTTTCTACTGGCCGACTGCATACGGATTGATCTATTTGCCTATTTGTTGGGCTTGGATATCATGGCCCATGTGGTTCGATATCAGCCGACTGCCTGTTAAAAGGCTGATAACATTCCAAAATCGGGGACCTTAACAACTTGGCATAGACCCTGCTTTTGAGGAAGCCGTGCACAATGCCGCCCGATGCGACCATTGCGCGTGTTTCCGGCCACCCGCCGGAAGGCTTAAGACCAACCAGACTGCGCCCCACGCGCATCGAACTCGACCCTGCAATCTGCAATGCCCGGGAGGCGCTCAGTGAAGAAGATTGAAGCCATCATCAAGCCCTTCAAGCTCGACGAGGTGAAAGAAGCGCTCCAGGAAGTCGGACTGCAAGGCATCACCGTGACCGAGGCCAAGGGATTTGGCCGCCAGAAGGGCCATGCCGAGCTCTATCGCGGTGCGGAATACATCGTCGACTTCCTCCCCAAGGTGAAGATCGAGATCGTGATCGGTGACGACCTGGTCGAGAAGGCGATCGACGCGATCCGCCGCGCGGCCCAGACCGGGCGGATCGGCGACGGCAAGATCTTCGTCTCCAACATCGAGGAAGCCATCCGCATCCGGACCGGCGAATCCGGGCTGGACGCTATTTAAGGGCGGTGCTATCCGGAATTTCTGACGGCAAAAGAGAAGAAAGGCTGCTTCGGCAGCCTGATTTCGTTTCAGCAGTCACACGAACTCGCCAAAAGCGGGAATAACGTCGCTCTCCGCTGGAAACCGACCCGCACATCCATAAGGGGTATTCATGAAGACCGCCAAAGACGTCCTGAAATCGATCAAGGACAACGACGTCAAATACGTCGACCTGCGCTTCACCGATCCGCGGGGCAAGTGGCAGCACGTCACCTTCGACGTCAGCATGATCGACGATGACGTCTTCGCCGAGGGAACGATGTTCGACGGATCGTCGATCGCCGGCTGGAAGGCGATCAATGAATCCGACATGTGCCTGATGCCGGACCCGGTGACCGCGACGATCGACCCGTTCTTCGCCGAGACCACCATGGTCATCACCTGCGACGTGCTCGAGCCGACCACCGGCGAGCCCTACAACCGCGACCCCCGCGGCATCGCCAAGAAGGCCGAGGCCATGGTGAAGTCGATGGGCGTGGGCGACACCGTGTTCGTCGGCCCCGAGGCCGAGTTCTTCGTGTTCGACGACGTGCGCTACTCGGCCGAACCCTACAACACCGGCTTCCACCTCGACTCCTCCGAGCTGCCGATCAACTCGGCCACCGAGTATGAAGGCGGCAACCTCGGCCACCGCATCCGCACCAAAGCCGGCTACTTCCCGGTGCCGCCGCAGGACTCGGTGCAGGACATGCGCTCCGAGATGCTCGGCGCGATGGCCAAGATGGGCGTCAAGGTCGAGAAGCACCACCACGAAGTCGCTTCCGCCCAGCACGAGCTCGGCATGAAGTTCGACACGCTGACGCTGATGGCCGACCACATGCAGATCTACAAGTACTGCATCCACCAGGTCGCGCACATCTACGGCAAGACCGCCACCTTCATGCCGAAGCCGGTCTATGGCGACAACGGCTCGGGCATGCACGTCCACCAGTCGATCTGGAAGGACGGCAAGCCGACCTTCGCCGGCAACAAGTATGCCGATTTGTCGGAAACCTGCCTGCACTACATCGGCGGCATCATCAAGCACGCCAAGGCGATCAACGCCTTCACCAACCCGTCGACCAACTCCTACAAGCGTCTGGTCCCGGGCTATGAGGCGCCGGTGCTGCTCGCCTACTCCGCGCGCAACCGTTCGGCGTCCTGCCGCATCCCCTATACGGCGAACCCGAAGGCCAAGCGCGTCGAGGTGCGTTTCCCCGACCCGATGGCCAATCCCTATCTCGGCTTCGCCGCGATGCTGATGGCTGGCCTCGACGGCATCAAGAACAAGATCGATCCGGGTCCGGCGATGGACAAGGACCTGTACGATCTGCCGAAGGAAGAGCTGAAGCAGATCCCGACCGTGTGCGGCTCGCTGCGCGAGGCGCTCGAGAGCCTCGACAAGGATCGCGCGTTCCTCAAGAACGGCAGCGTGTTCGACGACGACTTCATCGACGCCTATATCGAGCTGAAGATGACCGAGGTCGCCCGTTTCGAAATGACCCCGCACCCGGTCGAGTTCGAGATGTACTACTCGCTGTAAGTTCTGCAGCACTCACGAATGCGAAAGGCGCTTCCACCGGAAGCGCCTTTTTGTTTTTGGGTGATGTAGCCACGAGGCGCGATCCGCAGGATGGGTGGAGCGAAGCCATACCCATCGTCGCGGACCTCGGCGAAAAGCGATGGGTTTCGCTGCGCTCTACCCATCCTACGCGCTGAAGGAATCAAGCACGGACTCTGATAGCATCGCTGCGAAGCCATAATCCGCGGTATCCGTCCATGACCGAAGCCATCGTCCGATCTGCGGCAGAACACGAACTGCCCGAGCTGTTGAAGCTTTACCGACACCTTCATCCGCACGATCCCGAGCTGGAGACGGCCGCTGCCGAGCGTGTCTGGTCGACATTGCGTGCATCGAGCTTCATGACCGTGATCGTGGCGCAAGCAGCAGAGCAGCTTGTCTCCTCGTGCATACTCGCGATCATGCCCAACCTGTCGCGAGGCGGCAGATCGTATGGCGTGATCGAGAATGTGGTCACTCACGCCGACTACCGCCGGATTGGACTCGGCCGACGGGTTCTTGCGCACGCGCTCGATGTTGCCTGGCACGCCGACTGCTACAAGGTCTCATTGGCGACGGGTTCGAAGCGGGAGACGACCCTCCGCTTCTATGAGGAAGCGGGCTTTCAGCGCGGCGGCAAGACCTACTTCGAAGTACGTCGTCCTTAGCCACTGTCAAGAACAGATCGTGACGCGCGCAAAAGGCGCTGCCACCGGAAGCGCCTTTTGTTTTTGAGCGATCTTGCAGGATGGGTAGAGCGAAGCGAAACCCATCATCTCGAAGCTTGCACCGGCGCGATGGGTTTCGCTGCGCTCTACCCATCCTACCAACTGCGGCTAGGCTTTCGCCTTGGCGACCCGCCGTCCACCGGCGTCGAGCGCCCCGAAATTGCCCGCGATCATGTCGGGCGTCGGGATCATGCCGCCGAGCGACCAGCTCGCCGGCTCGCCCTCCTCGATCTTGACCCAGACGTTGCGGCGGAAATCGGGGTTACCCTGCCCCTCGACCTCAACCATGAGATCGGTGACGCGCTGCAGCAGCGCCTGCTTCTGCGCGACATCGAAGATGCCACGGACGGTGGAAATGGTAACGTAAGGCATGGTCTCTCTCCATTGCTGAGGTTGTGACAACGCAACGAAGATGGACCGGCACACTGCGATCAGGCAGTGGCCGATCGGACAGAGATCGGGCAATATCTGCCACCGCCCGACTGTGCCGATCGGGTAGGATGCGGTAACCTCCGGAGGTCCCATGAAGCTTGCGATACTCGCGCTGGAAGGCTGCATGCAATCGGCGGTCGCCGGCATCGCCGACATCCTCACGCTCGGCAACCATGTGATGCAGCTGCGCGGCGGCAAGGCGCGCTTCACCTGGCAAACGCTCTCGCTCGATGGCAAGGCGGTGCGCGCCGGCGGCGGCAAGTTGCTCGCCGTCGACGGCGCCGTCAGCAAGCGGACGGCGTGCGATGCGATCATCGTGCCGGGCAGCCTGGTCGATCATCTCACCGCCGAACGCCTGCAGCCGCAATATGACCGGGCCGGCGCCTGGCTGCGCCAGCAACATGCCAGCGGCCGCCTGATCGGCGCGTTCTGCAGCGGCGTGCTACTGCTCGCCAATGCCGGCCTGCTCGACGGCCGCCGCGCCACCATCACCTGGTGGCTGCAGAGCGAGCTCCGCCGCCGCCATCCCAGGATCGATCTCGCGAGCGACGCCGTGCTCACGCAGGCCGACCGCCTGGTCTGCGCCGCCGGCCCGATGTCGTGGGTCGATCTGTTGCTGCGGCTGATCGAGCTCGTCGAAGGCCCGGAGGTCGCAAAGGTCTGCGCCGACTATGCGGTGATCGACACCGCGCAACGCACGCAGGCGATCTTCATGCCGCTTGGCTACATGCTCGCCCAGGATCCGCTGCTGACGAAGGCGGACATGCTGGTGCGCCGCACCGGCAAGGCGCCGATCACGGTGCGCAGCCTCGCGCAGGCGCTGGGCCTGAGCGAGCGCACGCTGAACCGCCGCTTCCGCGAACTGACCCACGAGCCGCCTCAGGCCTTCATCATGCGCCGCCGGGTCGAGCACGCCCGCACGCTACTGGAGACCACGGCGCAGCCGATCAAGGCGATCGCCCGCGCCACCGGCTATGAGGACGAGAGCAGCTTTCGAAAAGCCTTCCGCAAGCTGACGCTGCTGTCGCCTCAGGCCTACCGCGCGCAGCGCGCGATGCGTGCGGCCTGAGATTACCCATCAGTTCAAGCTTTGCAGCGCGGCTGCGGTTGCCCGGCTTGCCCACCTCCGCGTTCAGGACAGGAGCGGCAGCGCGCCCCTCAGGACATCCTCACCCCATTCTTGCACGAAGTGTCCGGCTGCGGTGAGCGTGACCGGCTCGGGGCAATTGCGGACCGTTTGCCGCATCTCCGCCATGACGGCCGGCCCGAGCACCGGGTCGGTCATGCCGATCACCATCGCGGTCTTGCCGGAGTATTCGCTTCGCCACCATTCGCGCGCCTTGCGTGAGAGGGCCGCGCCGCCGGCATTGGGCTGGTCCGGCACGAGATTCGGGAAGCGGCGCACGCCGGACTTGTAGCCGGCATCAGGGAAAGGCGCGTCATAGGCCGCAGCCTCCGCGGGCGAGAGCTGCGGGCAGGCGCGCGCCATCAGTTTGCCGACCGCCATGTCGGGATTTGCGTTGCTCCACGCGCGCCAATCCATGAAGCCCTTCGTCAGCGGGCGGTCCCCGGTCGCGAGCATGGTATTCATGACCAGCAGCGCTTCGAAGCGGTCGGCCATCTCCATCGGGATGGTAAGACCGAGCAACCCGCCCCAGTCCTGGCAAACCAGCGTCATGCGACCGAGATCGAGCGCTCGGATCAGGGCGATCAGGCTCTCGCGATGGAAATCAAAGGTGTAGACAGCCTCCTCGACAGGTTTGTCGGAGCGACCGAACCCGAACATATCAGGCGCGATCACCCGATAGCCGGAGGCGACGAGGCCGGGAATCATCTTGCGGTAAAGGTAGCTCCAGGTCGGCTGGCCATGAAGGCACAGCGCAACACGGGCATTGCCCCTTCCCTCGTCGAGATAGTGCATGCGCAAACCGGAATAGCCGGGAAGATCGTCACGATAGTTGGGCGCGAACGCATAGCCGGGAAGGCCATCAAAGCATACATCCGCGGTCCGCAAAGCCCCGATCGCCATTGTCCAATGCTCCTCGTTGTTGACGTCGCTCGCAGGATGGGGGCGAGGACCGGCCGTCACACGCGAAACAGCTTCGCGTAACGCGCCTTGATCTCCTCGCTCTGCGCCTGCACCTGGACCGGGTCGGCCTTGAGCATCTTCAGCTTGTCGAGCGGCACGTGCCCGGCCTTTTCTTTCACCTTGGCGTGGAACGAGCGGTGCGCGAACTCGTCGGCCAGCATCTGCTGGGTTTCGGCGCTGAAGAAGTAGCTCTGGAACAGCCGCGCCGCGTTCGGGTTCGGTGCGCTCTTGAACACGCCACTCGGCACGATGATCAGCGGCGCGCCCTCAGTCGGATAGACCACCTCGACCGGCTTGCCCTGATCCTTGGCCAGCACGAGATTGTAGTCGTTGCCGTCGGCCATGACCGCGCGCTCGCCGAGCAGGATCTTCTTCGGCGGATCGGCAGCCGACTGCACCTGCATCACGCGCTGCTGCGCGAGCTTTTCCAGATACGGCCAGCCGAGATCGCGCGCCAGCACGAAGGTCGCGGTCAAGATCGCGCCGGAGTAGCCCGGGTGGCCCTTGACGATCTTGCCGCGCCATTTCGGATCGAGCAAATCGGCGTAGCTCTTCGGCGCCTCCTCGCGCTTCACCTGCTCGGTGTTGTAGCCGATCACCTCGAACCAGGCGCAGGACGTCGCCGACGTGCCGTCAGGATCGATCTGATCGGCGGGAAAATGCCTGGCGACCTCTTCGGGCAGATAGGCCGCGAGCCAATCATTCTTCTTCCAGTCGAGGTAATGCGCGGGATCGGTCGAGTTGGCGACGTCGACGGCATGGATGCCGCTACCCTGCTCCTGGGCGATGCGCTGGAAGATGCGTTCGGCGCCGGAGCGCTCGACACGGACGCTGATCCCCGGATATTTCTGCTCGAAGTCGCGCGCGAGACGTTCCGCCGTGTTCAGTTCGAGCGCGCTATAGAACGAGATCTTGCCTTCCTTCTTGGCGGCTGCGATCAGTTCCGGCGTCACGGCCTCGGCGGGCGGCGCCGCCGCCCGCAGCGGTTCGGCGAACACCATGCCCGCGACCGTCGCCGCCGTCGCCTTGAGCCAGTCGCGTCTCGACCATTTGCGGTCCTGCATTCCATGCTCCCTGAATCGGGCCGTTGACCGGCCGCGCCATTGTTGCGTGAGCATAGCGCGTAGGATGGGTAGAGCGAAGCGAAACCCATCAAATGGCGGCCGCATGAGAGATGATGGGTTTCGCGGAGTTTATCATCGGGCCGCGCGTTGCGCGGACCCGTTGGCTCTACCCATCCTACAGACTACCGACTGATCATCGCCAGCTTTGGCGGAACACACGCATCCAGTTGTCGAAGGCGATCTTGCGCAGCGTTGCGTCATCGAATCCGTGTGCCCGCAGCGCATGGATCAGGTTCGGGAGGTGGCTTGCATCCCGGAGCGGAAGGGGCATGAGCGCGCCGTCGAAATCGGATCCCAGCGCAACGTGGTCGTCACCCATCCGCTCGATCAGGTAGCTGAGATGGTCGACGACCGTCTCGATCGGGATATCCGGATCGCGGTGCCCGTCCGGGCGCACTTCGGACACACTGAAATTGAAGCCGACGACGCCGCCCGATGCTCTGACCGCGTCGAGCTGCCGGTCGGTCAGGTTGCGGGTCGCGGGGCAGATCGCATGCGCGCAGGCGTGGGTCGCCACAATGGGCGCGGTGCTGACCGCCGCCAGATCCCAGAACCCGCGCTCGTTGAGGTGGGCCGCGTCGAGCATGATTCCGAGCTCGTTGCAGGCCTTCACCAGCGCCTTCCCCGCGTCGGTCAGACCGGGGCCGGTATCCGGGGAGCGCGGATAGGCGAACGGCACGCCGTGGCCGAAGATGTTGGGCCGGCTCCAGACCAGGCCGAGCGAACGCAGGCCGCGGGCGTAGAGCCCCGCCAGCCCGTCCAGATCGGCGTCGATCGCTTCGGCGCCCTCGATGTGCAGCACTATTGAGAATACCGAGCCCCGCCGTGCCGTCTCGATCTCACCCACGGTCGTCGCGCGGCGGATTTTTCCATCGGCGCGGGCCACCATGGTCTCGAGCGCGCTCAGCTGGGCATCGATGGTACGGCGCGCGTAGGCCGCGTCGAGCGGATCGGCGAGGCGCACCTCGTACCCGTCGGCGGTTCGGGTGAAATCGCCTTGGCGCGGATGTTCTGCCTTGGCGTACATCGCGAACAGGCCGCCAACCATGCCGCCTTCCCGGGCACGCGGTAGATCGAGATGACCATCCTCGCAGCGCACGAGAAAATCCCGCCCGCCTTCCCGGTATTCAGCGAGGTGCTGAGCCGCGTCGTTATGGCCGTCGAAGATCGCAATCTTGCCGCTTTCCTGCACCGCACTGCTCTCCTTCGCCTCTCCAGCGTCGAGCAGCGTAGCGCGCAGGATGGGTTGAGCCAACGGGTCCGCGCAGCGCGCGGCCCGATGATAAACTCCGCGATATCCATCGTGTCGGGGCTTGCGAAAGCGATGGGTCTGCGGGTGGACTAATTCTTCTCCGGCGGGTTCTCGCGCAGGAAGCGTTCGAGATCGGGCTGCACGGAGTAAGGCTGCGGAACCGGATCGCCCTGAAAGTCGACCTGAAGATCGAGGCAGCGCCGCAGCATCCGCGCCAGTTCGCTGCGCCGATAGGGCTTGGTCAGCAGCGGAATGCCGTGGCCGCCACGGCCCTGTTGCGCCGGCAGCGCGCCATCGCTGTAGCCCGAGGTGAACAGCACCCGCAGCGCCGGCCGCCCGGCCATCAGCGTCTCCGCCAATTGCCGGCCGTTCATGCTGCCGGGCATCACGATGTCGGTGAACAGGAGATCGAACCCGGTGCCGCGGCTGACGATCTCGAGCGCGGCATCTGCGTTCGCCGCGACCAGCACCTTATAGCCGAGGCTTTCGAGCTGGCCCATCACGTAGTCACGGATCGTCGGGTCGTCCTCGACGCACAGGATGGTCTCGTTGCCGCCCCTGACCGGCAGATCGTCCTCCTCGGCCGCGCGCTGCGCGATGCCGTCCGCCTTGGGCAGATAGATCCTGAAGATGGTGCCGCGCCCCTGCTCGCTCTTGACCTCGATGCCGCCGCCGCTCTGCTTGACGAAACCGAACACCATGCTGAGCCCGAGCCCGGTGCCCTGCCCGACCTCCTTGGTGGAGAAGAACGGATCGAAGATCTTCTCCAGATGCGACGGCGAAATGCCGGTGCCGGTATCGCTCACCTCGATCACGAGATGGTCGCCGGCGCGCTCGACGCCGTGCGCCACGGCATCGGGGATCCCGAGCTGCATGTTGCGGGTCGCAAAGGTCAGCGTGCCGCCATCAGGCATCGCATCGCGCGCATTGATGGCGAGATTGACCAGCGCAGCGCCGAGCTGGCTGCGGTCGACGAAAGCGAGCCAAGCGTTGCGGCCGAGCTCCGTCCTGATCTCGGTCTGCGAGCCCAGCGTCTGCGACAGCAGCCGGACCACTTCGCCGATCAGGTCGTTGACGTCGGTCTCGGCGGGCTGCAACGGCTGCTTGCGCGCGAATGCCAGGAGGCTCGAGGTGAGTTGCGCACCGCGATCGGCGGCATCGCTGATCAGCTTGGCGATCGCGGCAAGCTGCGGGTTATCCCTGACGCCGTCGGCGAGGATCTCGATCGTGCCGGTGATCACGGTCAGCATGTTGTTGAAGTCGTGCGCGATGCCGCCGGTCAACCGCCCGAGCGATTCCGTCTTCTGCGCCTGGATCAACTGCTCTTCGGCACGCCGGCGCTGGGTGACGTCCCTCACAAAGGAATTGATGATCCAGCCATCGCCGCGGCGCAGCGCATTGAGCGACACCTCGACATAGAACCGGTGGCCGTCGCGGTGCACGGATGCGGTTTCATAACGCATGCCCATGCCGCCGGCCGCGGTCTCCTGCAGGAAGCGGGTGATGCGCTGCCGGTGTGCAACCCGCAGCCCTTCCGGGAACACCAGTTCGACCACGCGCTGGCCGACCGCCTCGGAGCGCGTCCAGCCGGTCAGCGCCTCGGACTGCGGGCTCCAGTCGAGCACGATGCCGTCCTGGTCGGTCTGAACGAAGGCGTCGAGCGCGGTCTTGACGATGGCTTGCGCCATCTGCTCGCTCTCCACCAGCGCCTGATGCGCCTGACGCTCCGCGGTGACATCGCGCAGCACGATGACCGCGCCGCGCAAATTGCCGGCATCGTCGCGCAGCGGCCTGGCGTTGGCGACAAGGCAGACAGCCGGTTCCGGCCGCAGGGGTTTGACGATCAGCTCGCAATCGTCGACGTCATCGCCGCGCAGCGCACGCGCCATCGGCGTCTCCGCGATCGGCATGACAGTCGTGCCGTCAGCATAATAGTTCTGGAAGGTGCGAACGCCGGTCAGGGTGTCAAAACCGGGTTCGACACGGTACAGCCGCCGCGCCGCGGCGTTGACGATCACGATCATCGCATGCTCGTCGGCGACCACCACCGGATCGCGGATGCTCTCGACGGTCTTCTCCAGCAGGTGCTGCCTGCTGCCCAATTGCGCGGACAGTTCGGCAAGCGTCGCGGCGAGCTGAGCGGCCTCGTCGTCGCCACTCGGGCGTATCGAGACCGGCTCGCCGCGCGACAGCGCCTCCGCCGCCCGCACCAACTGGGCGGGCGTTCTCGACTGCGACCTCGCAATCATCTCAGCCGTCATCAACACCACCGAAGCCACACCACCGGCGAGCAGAATGCCCGGCCAGGCGACGCCATGGATGAAGCCCAACGCGAGCGGGAGTGTGACGACGGGAAGCATCATCCCGGCCGCCAGTCGGCCCGACAAATTCATCCCGACCAACTCATCGTGAGCAGTTGCACCGGAAAATGGAAAAGCAAAACAATATCGAAAAGGATCGTCGGCGCCGGGGCAATATCGGGTGGCTTGCGCCTTCTTGCTTAGCCGAGTCCGGCCCTGCAATCCGCCACTTTCGTATCCGTATAAGTACGGAGAACGCCCGCCGGCACACACGCCGATGCCGGTTGAACCGCCTCCGGGGCCGTGGACAGGTGCGATTTAGGGGATATTCGCGTGGTCGCGGGGCGCCCACCGGCCAAAATCGCTCACCGCTATGCGGGAGGCCTTGGGCCTACACGAGACGCGGAGCGGGACCATCCCGATCGCCATTGGCAACGCGCGCGGGCTCCCGCGCTGCTCGGTCGGGCCTCAAAGGCTCGAGGCGTTGGCCAGAATGGGCGCCGGCTTTGCCAGGCCGAGATGATCACGAAAGGTCGAACCGGAATAGTCGGTCCGATAGAGGCCGCGCCGCTGCAGTTCGGGAACGACAAGGCTGGCAAAGGCCTCGACGGATTCCGGCACATAGGGCGGGAAGATATTGAAACCGTCGGCCGCCCTCTCGTCGAACCAGAGCTGGATGTGGTCGGCGACCTCGTTCGGATCGCCGACGACGACGGCACCGGTGCTGATGTGCCCGATGATGAGATCGCGATAAGTCAGACGATTGCGGCCTTTCACGTCGCGGCGGGTGAGACGCGTGACATCGGCAAACAGCCGCTGGCCGTCTTCGTTGGCCTCTGCCAGCACCACGGGATCGACAGCCGCGTCGCGGTCTTGACCGGAGATATCGACACCGATCGCAGCCGACACCGCCGTGAGGTTGCGGCGTTTCCCCATTCTGCCAAGAGAACCGTAGCGGCTGGCCTCGCCGCCATCGCCATCGGGCTCCAGCGCGATGAAGGAATTGAGATGGTCGAATATCTCAACCGCCTTCTGCGTCGTTTCCGCAACGACGGGGGTGAGCCCGGGTAGAATGGCGATGTCGCCATCCTTCCTGCCGTATTTGCCGGCCCTGGACTTGACGTCGGCATAGTAGGCCTTCGCGCTCTCGATCGTCGCCTGACCCGCGAAGATGACGTCGGCATCGCGCGCGCCGAGCTCACGCGAACGGTCTGACGTGCCGGCGTGCAGGATCACCGGGTGGCCTTGCGGTGGGCGCTTGACGTTGAGCGGCCCGGCGACGTCGAAATAGCGCCCCTTGTGGTGCAGCGGCGTGATCGCATCGCTATCCCAGAGTCCCCGCACCACCGTGACGAATTCATCCGCCCAGTCATAGCGTCGCTCGGTGTCCCAATGACCCTGGCGCGAGAAATTGCCGGCCGCGATCTCATCCGCGCCGGTCACCAGATTCCACGATGCGCGGCCCTGGCTCAGGTGATCGAGCGATGCGAACATACGCGCGAGATTATAGGGATCGTAGTAGGTCGGATTGGCCGTGACGACGATGCCGATATGGCTGGTCGCCGCCGCCAGGCTCGCGCCGGACACGAAGGGTTCGAGCCGCGACATCTGGGAGGGATTGGTGGTTTGCAGGCTTGGATCGCTCGCCAGCCGGTCGCCAAGAAAGAGGAAGTCGAACTTGGCCGCTTCCACAATCCGGGTGACGCGCTGCAGGAACTCGATGTCGAAGGCGGCCCCGGCATGGGACGAAGGATAGCGCCAGCCGCTCGGGTGGGTGCCGCCGGCCCAGAACATCAGGCCGAAATGGAGTTCTCGCTTGGACATGATCAAACGCTCGCAGAAGGGTTCAGGCTGCCGTGCTGGCCTGACATGGTGCCTTGTGTTCGAAGATATTGCACGGCCGGGCCAGACTGAGCCTTTCGCGCAGGGTGGCCGATCCGTCGCCGGATCGCAGCCGCTGCCGCCGCGCCAGCTCCGGGACGACATCCCGGGACAAGGCATCGAGGCCGCTAAGCAGAAGCCGAGGCGCCACCACCAGGCCATCCAGCGTCGCGGCATTCGCCAGCGCCTCGATCTGGTCGACGATTTCCGTCGGGGTACCGGACACATGGTTCGCCACGCGTGTCGTCGGCGTGCCTGCCGCATGGTCCGGCCCAATGAAAGGCACGATCTCCGCAAACAGGCGCACATGTTGCTCATCGCGATGGACGCCCCGCGCAGCAGCGAGCACATTGTCACGCAAGGCCGCGATATTGCCCGCCGTCTCGGCTCCGAGAATGGCGATATCTGCGTGCCGTCCCGCGAAGTCAGCCGACCGCCTGTCCACCACGCGATGCGCAACGATGACTTGGCCCTGAGGCGGTCGTGCGACGTTGAGGGGTCCCTTGACCCTGAAGGAAGGCCCTATGTGATCGATGGGATGGATTTTGGGGCCATCGACGAACACGCCGCTTTGCTTGTCGCGGATGAAGGCATCATCCTCCCAGCTATCCCAGAGCCGGCGCGCGATATCGAGGATTTCATCGGCGCGCTGGTAGTGGACATCAGGTGCAACCGCGGCCTGCCCGTAATTGGCGCCGGCGGGATCGGCTACGCCGGTCGAGACGAGCCAGCCGGCACGCCCATGCGTGACATGGTCGAGCGAGGCGGCGAGCCGCGTCACATTGTACGGCTCGACATAGCTTGTGTTGGCCGCGGCGATCAGACCGATATGGTGCGTCCTGGTCGCGAGGAAGGACGCCGTCGTGAACGCTTCATTGCGCGCGGGCTCCGCATGGCCGACGCTATCGTCGACCAGGAGGAAGGCAAAGCCGGTACGCTCGAGGTCCTGCGCGAGCGACGTCAGGTGAATGGGGTTCAGGGGATCGAAACTTTCGTCGTGCGTCTGGTGTCCTGAGTGCGGCGCATAGAGAAAGCCGAGGTGGAGCGGTTTGGCCATTTTGGTCTCCATTCTGTCAGGCCACGGTTGCCGTCGCAGCTGGCTCCAGCGCGCGGAGCGCCTCGTAGATCCGGGCTTCGCGTTGCAGAAGTTCGATGTCGCCCCGCCGACGCGGACGCGGCAGGTCGAGGGTAACGATTTCAGCGATCCTTCCGGGCGGCGGTGACAGCAGGACGATACGATCGGCCAGAAACACCGCCTCGCCGACGTCGTGTGTCACAAAGACGATGGTCTTGCGGCGCTGCTGCCAGATCCGGATCAGGTCTTCCTGCAGCCTGTTGCGCGTCACGTAATCGACGGCTCCGAACGGTTCGTCCATCAGGATGACGTCGGGATCATTGACGAGCGCACGCGCGATGCCGACGCGTTGCTTCATGCCGCCGGAGATCTGGTGCGGAAACTTGCCGCCAAAGCCGTCGAGCCCGACCAGGGACAGTTGCTCCTCGACCAATCGCCGGGCTTGCTTCTTGTCCACTCCGCGCAATTCCAGCCCGAGGCCGACATTGGCCGCAACCGTTCGCCACGGATAGAGCGAGGCATCCTGGAACACGACGCCAAGCTCTCCGCCGGGACCGTTGATCGGCTTGTCGCGAAACAGCACCGATCCGCCGCTCGGCTGCTGCAGCCCGGCGAGAATCTCCAGCAGCGTACTCTTGCCGCAGCCGCTGGGACCGAGCAGGACGATGAACTCGCCCTCCTCGACCGAGAAGCTGATGTTGCTGAGCGCACGCACCGGCGGCGCGCCCGGATAGATCTTATCGAGAGACCTGATGGTGAAGGCAGGCATGCCCTTGCGCTCCGCTTGCTCTCACTCACTGCGTCTTGCGCTCGGGATAGACGAAGGGCTTCACATAGTCCTGTGGGATGAAGCGGACATCGATATATTTGGCGGCGTCGTAGAATGCCTTCTGGTTGCCGACCTCGATCTCGAGCTGCTGGGTGTCGTGGATCGCCTTCGGATCGATCGCCGGATTGGCATCCCAGACGTCATCCTCCTGATAGATAGCGCGCTTCACCGCCTCCGGATTAATCTTCAAGCGGGCCTGCAGCCAAGGCAGATACTCGTCGTAATGCGCCTTGGCATAGGTGTAGGACTTGAAATAGGCACGCAGGCCCCGCCGCAGCAGATCGGGGTCCTGCGCGATCACCGCGTCGCCCGCAATCAGGACGCCCGTGTGATAGGTCGGAAGGTAATCCCAGGCACGGGCAAGCGTCGTCGAGACCCCCTCGATCTCACCGAGCGCCGCGAAAGGTTGATGGATGATGGTGGCGTCGACCTGGCTGGTTTCGAGCGCACCATAGGCTTTTTCGGTTGCGCCAGCCGCAAAGAGCGTGACGTCGCGGTCGGGATTGATACCTTCGGCCCGCAGGAGATAGCGAGCGACCGAAGCGAGATTGCCGCTTGTGTCGGGTCCGACGCCGATCGTCTTGCCCTTCAGATCCGCGAAGGACTTGATGCCTTTCCGGGCGATGAGAAAATAAGGTCCCTTCGAGCGGAAGGCGGCGGAGACGATCTTGATCGGCGCCCCCAAAGCGGCGGCACGCAGATAGACGCTGGTCGGTCCGAAGGCAAAAGTCACGTCGCCTCGCGAGGTGGCCGTGACCGGATCCTGCGTTCCCACAAATTCGACGTTCAGGCCTTCCTCGGCGAAGAACCCCTTCTCTACGCCAAACACGATGGGCTGCTGCGTATAGCTTGTCGTATCCTGAAGCTTGAGGGTCTTCTTGTCCTGCGCATTTGCCGACGCGGAGAAGCCGAGAGTGAATGCAGTCAGGACAAGGAGACGAGCCGGAAGGCTTGTTGAGAACATGATCGATCCCTTCGAACGAGCGGTGACGGGAAGACGCGGAACCGGGACCGGTCAGACGTATTTCCACTTGAGCAAGACACGTCGCTCGAGCAGATCCACCAGATAGATGATCAGCAGCGCGATCGACGTAACGAGAATGACGAGGGCGAAGACACCGGCCGTGTCGTAGATGCCCGATAGCTTGTTGAGGAGGTTGCCGACGCCGGCCTTGGAGGCGACGATCTCGGCGAAAAGAGTTGCGAGCAGACAGGTCGCCGCCTCGATCCGCACCGCGGCCACGATCGATGGTGTGGCGGACGGCAGCACCACTTTCCAGATGATCTGACGCTGGTTCGCCCCGAGCGTCCGCGCGACCTTGATGTGATTGTCCTGGACTTGCTTGATACCGGCAATCGTATTGAAGACGAACAGGAAGTAGCAAAACAGGAAGATGATGAACACCTTGTGCTCGAAGCCGAGGCCCAGATAGAGGGTGAGAAGCGGAATGATGGTGACCTTGGGAATCGCCATGAACCAGATCAGGAAGGGGTTGAGAAACTGATGCACCTTCGGCAACAGGCCCATGGCGATCCCGGTCGCAATGCCGAGGATCGCACTAAGCGCCACGCCAACGCCCGCTTCGGCGAGCGTAACCGAGAGGTGAAACAGCAAATTCTCTCTGGTGAAGAGCTGAGGGAAAGCAGCAAGAATCTGCGTCGGCGACGCCAGATAGATTCGTTTAACTGCGCCGCTATCGACCGCGATCTGCACCGCCAGCAGGATCGCTGCGACAACCAGCACCTGAACGATAGCGATCCACGGCAGCTTGGCAGCGAGCGAGCGCAGCGTTGCGCGGCTCTCCTTGTCGTTGGTCTGAACATCAACAACGGTTTCGATCGACTCGACTGACATGGCCATGCCCTAATACGCTATGGGCAGAGATCACGCTTGCGACCGCACCCTTGCAGTGGAAGCAAACTAGACCAATTCGTCAGACAAGATATTCCATAGTTTGCGGCTGCGCGTGATGACTCATCTCGTACGGGCCCGCGCGACAGTGAAGGATATGCAGATGAAATATGGAACGCTCGCGAACACCGGAATCCAGGTGTCGCGAATAGCCTTCGGGTGTTCAAGCTATGGATCGAAGGATTGGATGCCATGGGCGCTGAACGAGGAGCAGGCACAAGATCATTATCGTCGCGCCTTTGAAGCAGGCTTTACCTTCTTCGATACCGCCGACTCCTATTCATCCGGCCTCAGCGAAGAGATCCTTGGGCGCGCGGTGAAGCGTTTCGCCGCAGGGCGGGACCAGGTCGTCATCGCGACCAAGGTCTTTTTTCCGATGGGAGCCGGCGCCAATCAGGGGGGACTGTCGCGCAAGCATATTCGACATGCCATCGACGACAGCCTGCGTCGCCTCGGCACCGATTATGTTGACCTGTACCAGATCCATCGCCTCGATCCGCTGACGCCTTACGAGGAGATCCTTGAGGGGCTCGAAGCAGTAGTGCGTGCAGGCAAGGCACTCCACATCGGCGCATCGAGCATGCACGCGTTCCAGTTTGCCAAGCTGCAGGCGCTTGCGCAGGCGAACGGGTTGACGAAATTTGTCACCATGCAGAACAAGTATAATCTTCTCTATCGCGAAGAAGAACGAGAGATGATCCCCCTCTGTCTCGACCAGGGCGTCGGAATCATTCCCTACAGTCCTTTTGCGCGGGGACTGCTCGCCGGCAGCCGCCGCGAAAATACCGAGCGGTCACGCGTCGTGAAGGACTTCTCGCGTCCGGAAGATGACGCGGTAATCGATCGCGTATTCGCCGTGGCGCAGGCGCGCGGGTGCAAGCCCGCCCAGGTCGCGCTCGCCTGGTTGCTGCACAACCCTGCCGTGACGGCTCCCATCCTCGGCGCGACCAAGCTCCATCATATCGACGATGCCATTGCCGCGCTCGACATCCGGTTGACCGACCAGGAGCTCGATGCGCTGGAAGAGCCTTATCGCCCGCAACAAGTCCAACACGATCGCAATGAACAACTGCAATCGGGGCAGACCGCAGCAGCGGACCTCAAGCGGCTGTTTCGCCGGTCCGGTCGGCTCGCGATGAAGAGCGACGATCAGGAGGCCGATCCTCGTGAGGCCACGACCCGCTAGCGCTGATTTGCCCGACGGCGCAAGCCCCCAATCCGAAAATATTTCGGTTTACCGGAAGGGCAACTCGGTGCTATGAAATCGCTGTCTCACCCGATCGAGGGGCGCTTCGCGATCGTCACGAACGTGGGTTCAGATGCGGTGGACGCCGAACGATGTGACTGACGAGCACACGCAAGGCGGACGGTGAAGTCGTGTGGTCCTGACGCCCTAGCGGCAGGTGTCTTTTCGCATTGCGCGATGCGCGTTGTGAAGCCGGTGACAAACAAGCCCAGTCTCGCCGGGGAGAGCACGAAGTAAGCCATAAGCCATCGCGCAGGGAAAGCCGGAGTCTCCGGTTACACCTGTGGTCCTACCCCCGAGCTTTCTACCTTTTGCTCGGGGCCCATGGGTGCGATCGGCACCCGGCTTTCCCTGCGCCCTCTTCAAGAGAGGGCGAAGCAAGATGCACAACTCGGACAAATCATGTCGCGAGAATGCGAAGCTGCGTCAACATCCTCAATCGTCGTCCTGGCGAAAGCCAGGACCCATTACCCCAAATGTCAGTCGTTGCACGACGCTGCGGCCGCGATCCCATTCCCAATCAACTGCGGTAGTTATGGGTCCTGGCTTTCGCCAGGACGACATGCGCGTGTGCGGCACCTGCCCGCGCCATGTCAGAAAACCATGACAACACGCCCGAGGGGACAACGGCGTTGGTCGTTGTATGAACAGCAGCCCCTACGCTGCCCGCCGCCGCTCGCGGAGTGCGTCGCCGAATGCCTCGAACAGCGCGCGGTTGATCGGGTTGCGCTGCGGATCGTATTCGGCGTGCCATTGCACGCCGAGCGCAAAGCCCGGGGCATCTGCGATGCGGATCGCCTCGATGGTGCCGTCCTCGGCGATGCCCTCGATCACGACGCGCCTGCCGGGCTCGAGGATGCCTTGGCCGTGCAGCGAATTGACCCGAATGGTCTCGCAGCCGAGGATCCTTGCGAAGGCGCCCCCCGGCGTCAGCGCGACGTCGTGACGGTCGGCGAACACCACGGTGGGATCGGGATGGATTTCGCCGTTCTCCAGCCGCGGCATCCGGTGGTTCATGCGGCCCGGGATCTCGCGTATCTCAGGATGCAGCGAGCCACCGAACGCGACATTCATCTCCTGCAGGCCGCGGCAGATGCCAAAGATCGGCACGCCGCGCGCGACGCAGGCCTCCGACAGCGCCAGCGCGACGTCGTCGCGGTGGATGTCGTAGGGCTCGTGAGCAGCGCAAGGTTCAGTGTTGAAGCGGGTCGGATGAACGTTGGCGCGGGCCCCGGTCAGCACCACGCCGTCGACCACGTCGAGCAAGGCGCCGACCTCGGTGATTTCGGGGCTGCCCGCGAACATCAAGGGCACGGCACCCGACACCTCGGCAACCGCGCGAAGGTTGCGCTCGCCGACCATCTGGACTGTGAAACGATTTTCAATGCGATGGGCGTTTCCGATCACGCCGACCACGGGCCGTCTCATTATTGAAGTCTCGCGCAATGATTATTCTAAGTTTGCGACTTTGCGGAGACGATCATGCCTTCGAGTTCCCCCCGGATCAACTGCCTATATCTGCACAGGGGACCTTGCAGTCCTGCACAGATTCGCAGCCCTCGGGCCCCAAATCCGGCCTGGCGGCCCACGGTCGCGCCCGGACCACGGCGCGTCAGCGGCAAACCGGCACGGTCCGCCCAGCTTGATCCCGGCGGGATTTTCGCCAAAGACTGCCGGACACCGTCGCGAAGGGGGAATCACCCGTGACAGACCCGGCTGACAATCGCCTGCAGGCCCGCAACGACATGGCGTGGGCGATCGCCGTCGGCGGCATCGGCATCGTGCTGTTCGCCGCCCTGTTGACCTTCGCCTGGCAGTTCGCCGCGACCCTGTTCCTGCTGTTCGCGGGCATGCTGCTCGGGGTCGCCCTCAATGCCATGACCACCCTGCTCGGCCGGCTGACCGCGCTGCCTCACGCGTTGCGGCTTGCGATCGTCTGCCTGGCGATGGCCGGGCTATTGTCCGGCATCGTGTTCCTCGGCGGCACCACGATCGCGCAGCAGGCCACGGTGCTGAGCAACACGATCAAATCGCAGCTCGGCAACGTCAAGGAGTTCCTCGAGCAGCGCGGCGTCGATACCAGCTATCTCGACTTCACCAATGCCGCCGGCGAGGCGAAGGGCGAAGGCTCCGCCGTGACGACGACGACACCGCCAGCGTCGCAGTCGCATGGCATCCCCGGCGCCGGCGCGCTGGCCTCGAGCGGCGGCGCGATCATCAGTCAAACGCTGAAGGTGCTGCTCGGCACCGTCAGCGTCGTCGGCAATTTCTTCATCGTGCTGTTCCTCGGGCTCGCCTTCGCAGCCCAACCGAGCATCTACCGCGCCGGATTGCTGTTCATCGCGCCGGCCAAATACCGCGCCCAGGCGACCGTCATCGTCGACCGCATCGGTGAGACGCTGGAGCGCTGGCTGATCGCGCAGATCATCACCATGACCGCGGTGTTCCTCGTCACCTGGATCGGGCTCGCCATCATCGGGATTCCGAGCTCGTTCATCCTTGGCATCCAGGCCGGCCTGCTCGCCTTCATCCCGACGGTCGGCGCGATCCTGGGCGGGCTGATCGTGGTGCTGGCAAGCCTTGCGACCGGGTGGATCGCGGCGCTGTCGGCCTTCATCCTGTTCCTCGGCGTCCACGCGCTGGAAAGCTACGTGCTGACGCCGATCATCCAGCGCCAGGCGCTCGACATCCCGCCGGCAACGCTGTTCGCGTTCCAGATCCTGCTCGGCGTCGTGTTCGGCATCTGGGGGCTCGCGCTGGCGCTGCCGCTGATGGCGATCGCCAAGGTGATGATCGACCACTTCAAGGCGGAGGATCAGGCGCCGGCGCAGACGCCCGCTCCATCGAACGTGCCGCAGCTCAGTTGAAGAGCAGGACGGTACCGACGACCATCAGCATCACGCCGACCAGCATCACGATCGGCCAGCGGCGCCTCGGCGGTTGGTATCGTCCCTGCGCACGGCGTTCGGCGATCAGCGCGGTCTCGTATTCATCGGAGTCCGAGAACAGGCAGGCGAAGCCGCCGCGCGCCGAAGCCGCATCGGCTTCGAGCGACATCAGGGCTGAATGCGGGTTGCGGGCGCGGATCGACTCCATGCCCGAAAGCATGGGATCGAATGGTTAATCAGCCGTTACCGCGCTCACGCGCGGGCGGGCGCCGGCTTTTGCCGCGCCGATGCCGGCAGGCCCGCGGTCTTGCGCCGCCAGTTCTCCAGCGACAGCGGCAATTCCTCCGCTGCCTCGACGCGGTTGCGACCGCTGCGCTTGGCCTGGTAGAGCGCGGTGTCGGCCGAGGCCAAGAGCACCTCGAGCTCGGTCCCGGCGGGTCCGCCGGCCACGCCGATGCTGACCGTGGTGTCGACCGCGCCGTCCTCGCAGGTGATGTTGCTGTTCTCGAACGCCTCACGCACGCGCTCGGCGACCAAGACGCCCTCCTCCAGCGAGCACGGCAGCAGCGCCGCGAATTCCTCGCCGCCGATCCGGCCCGACAGATCGCTGATCCTGAGACTGTTGACCACCACGGCGGAGAACAATTTCAGGATCTCGTCACCCGCGGGATGGCCGAACCGGTCGTTGATCGACTTGAAGTGATCAAGGTCGAAGATCATCACGGTGACCGGCCGGCCGGCCGTGGCCTCCCGCTCGATCACGCGCGTGCAGGCCTCGGTGAAGCCGCGGCGGTTGAGCATGCCGCTCAACGGATCGATCGACGCAGCCGTCTTGTGCACGGCGACCGCGCGGTCCGACACCATCATGAAGATCACGAACACCGTGCCGATCGCGTACAGCACGAGCTCGATCGAGAACAGGGTGACCCAGAAGCTGCTGACGAAATTCTGGCCGTTCAGCCGCAGCACGTCGCCGACCAGGATCGGCAGCATCAGGACGCAGCCATGTGCGACCGGGATCGCGATCGCAATCCAGCGCCGCTGCATCGAACGGCGGCGTTCGCTCCAGAGTTCGGAGGCGGTCAGCGCCGCGTAGATCGCGACGATCCCGGCGCCGATCGTCAGGCGCATCGCCGGATCCGCGATTGACGTCGCGGCACCGATCCACACGATCGGGCCGAGCACGAGACCCGGCAGGTTGGCCTTGCGGCCGTGGAAGATACGCGCGGCATTCCAGACCATGCCGCAGGCGGCGAAGCCGATGGCGTTGAGGCCCAGCAAGACGAGCGGATCGAGCGTCGAGCTGCCGACCGTCCAGAGCGCGACGGAGGCCGCGCCGAGCAGATAGGCGGTGCCCCACCATTTCAGCGCGGCAATGTTCTCCTGCCTGCCGAACAACCAGAGCATGGCGCCGAGCATGCCCGCAACCATGGTGGCGAACAGATAAAGCGTCGATGGATCGAACGACATAGAGTCACCCCAGCCCGGTGATGCAACGTTCGCAGGCGCAAATAATACGGTGATGCAGCGCCAGTGCGAGCCCGCAAGCTAGAAGGCCCGAGTTCCAATTTCGTTTGCACGCACACGCAAGTTTTCATGAAAACTGCGCTAATTCGCGTCGAAGCACGCGCGGTTGGGCGCAGCAAAAGGGCGCCTCGCGGCGCCCTTTGCAACTCGATGCACGCGGCAATTGCCGCGAATTTGAGGACTCGAATTAGCGCTTCGAGAACTGGAAGGACTTGCGGGCCTTCGCCTTACCGTACTTCTTGCGCTCGACCGTGCGGCTATCGCGGGTCAGGAAGCCGCCCTTCTTGAGGACGCTGCGCAACTCGGGCTCGAAGTTGGTCAGCGCCTTCGAGATGCCGTGTCTGACAGCACCGGCCTGGCCGGAAAGACCGCCGCCGGCGACGGTGCAGATCACGTCGTACTGGCCGTTACGGGCGGCAGCGACCAGCGGCTGCTGGATCATCATGCGGAGCACCGGGCGGGCGAAGTAGATTTCGATGTCGCGGGTGTTGACCGAGATCTTGCCGGCGCCCGGCTTGATCCAGACGCGGGCGACCGCGTCCTTGCGCTTGCCGGTGGCATAGGCGCGGTTGAACTTGTCGATCTTCTTGACGTACTTCGGCGCGTCGGGAGCCGCCGGCTTGACCTGCGAGAGCTGGTCGAGGGACTGCAAAGTATCGGACATTATGCGGCCCTCGTGTTCTTGCGATTCAGGGAGGCGATATCGACCTTCTCGGGGCTCTGGGCCTCATGCGGATGCTCGGCACCCGGATAGACGCGCAGATTGCCCATCTGCATGCGGCCGAGCGGACCGCGCGGGATCATGCGCTCGATCGCCTTCTCGACCACGCGCTCGGGGAAGCGACCCTCGAGGATCTGCTTCGCAGTGCGCTCCTTGATGCCACCGATGAAGCCGGTGTGCTTGTAGTAGACCTTCTGGTCGCGCTTGCGGCCGGTCAGCACCACATGCGCGGCGTTGACGATGATGACGTTGTCGCCGCAATCGACATGCGGGGTGTAGGTGGGCAGGTGTTTGCCGCGCAGACGCATCGCGACGAGCGTGGCGAGGCGACCGACGACCAGACCCTTGGCGTCGATCACGACCCACTTCTTCGTCACTTCGGCGGGCTTGGCCGAGAACGTGCTCATGTGTGAAATCCGTGAAAAGGAAATCGGCGCCGAATGCGCCGAACTGCGTGGGTTTCTAGAGAAGCCACGGGCGCGCGTCAACGTCGACGCACGCCAATTACACTAGCGAAAACAACAGCTTGTAAATATGGTGTAATAATACCGCGAAAAAGCCTTTTGATTTGGAATGGAATAGGTCGCCGTGACATGGGCGATCGGATCCGGGGAGGTCCCGGACAGCAGGTTCACCTCGCCGACCGCAAGCCGCTTGCCGAGCTTGAGCAGCTTGGCGACCGCAAGCACGTCCTGCCCCGGCTGGCCCTTGCGCAGGAAGTTGATGTTGAGGTTGGTGGTGACGGCAAGGCCGATCGGCCCGATCGCCGACAATAGCACCACGTACATCGCAAAATCCGCCAGCCCCATCAGGGTCGGTCCGGACACCGTGCCGCCCGGCCGCAGCATGCGCTCGCTGTAGCGCTGGCGCAGCAAGGCCGTCTCGCCGTCGGCGCTTTCGATCCTGATGTCGTCGTGGGTGAATGCCTGCGGAAATTCCTTGCGCAGGAACTCCTCCAGATCAGCCACGCTCATTTTCGCAATCGCCATGCGGTCCCTGCCCTCGCTTCAGCCTGCCTGTTACATTAAGTTGTCATACAGACCAAAGTGGAATTTTCGCTATGTCCGCCCAAGCCGCCCGCGCGGAAGCGCCGCAACACCAGCCGATCCTGCTGCGCGAGACCGTTGGCAGTATCGCGCTACTGACGCTCAATCGCCCCGTGGCGCGCAACAGCCTCTCCGAGGGCCTGATCGGCGAGTTGCACGCTGCGCTGAACGATATCGGCGCTGACAAGAGCATCCGCGCAGTCGTGCTCGCCGCCAACGGCCCTGCCTTCTGCGCCGGCCACGACCTCAAGGAGCTCACCGCGCGCCGCACCGACGCCGACCGCGGCCGCGCCTATTTCGCGCAGATCATGAACGCCTGCAGCGCGATGATGCAGGCGATCGTGCACCTGCCGAAGCCGGTAGTGGCGTCCGTCCAGGGCATCGCGACCGCAGCGGGCTGCCAGCTCGTCGCGAGCTGCGACCTCGCGGTCGCCTCCGAAGCGGCGGCGTTTGCGACGCCGGGCGTCGACATCGGGCTGTTCTGCTCGACGCCGATGGTGGCGCTGTCGCGCAACGTGCCGCGCAAGCAGGCGATGGAGATGCTGCTGACCGGTGAACCCGTCTCCGCAGCAACGGCGCAGAGCATCGGCCTCGTCAACCGCGTGGTGCCGGCAGGCACCGAACGCGACGCCGCGATCGCGCTGGCCGAGAAGGTCGCGCTGAAATCGGCCTACACCGTCAAGCTCGGCAAGGAGGCGTTCTATCGCCAGGCCGAGATGAGCCTCACTGAGGCCTATCGGTTCGCGGCCGAGGTAATGACCGAGAACATGATGGCGCGCGACGCCGAGGAAGGCATCGGCGCCTTCATCGAGAAGCGCGACCCGAAGTGGCAGGACAAATAACCTTCGTCATTGCGGGCGGAGCGAAGCAATTCACCTTTCCATGCGACGATAGAACGGATTGCTTCGTCGCTACGCTCCTCGCAATGACGTCACCGGACAATTGATCAGAAATGAACCACGACGCCTACGACGACAACTACATCCGCAGCATCCTGAACAACGTGAAATCGATCGCGATGGTCGGCGCCTCGCCGGTCAATGTGCGGCCGAGCTACTTCGCGTTCAAATATCTGGCGCAGCGCGGCTACGACATGATCCCGGTCAACCCCGGCCATGTCGGCAAGGCGCTGATGGGCAAGCCGTTCGTCGCATCGCTGGCGGATATCGATCGCCCGATCGACACGATCGACATCTTCCGCAATTCGAGCCACATCATGCCGGTCGTCGACGAGGCGCTGAAATTGTCGCCGCTGCCGAAGGTGATCTGGATGCAGCTTGGCGCACGCGACGATGCCGCGGCCGAGAAGGCGGAAGCCGCGGGCCTCAAGGTGGTGATGAACCGCTGCCCGAAGATCGAGTATGGCCGGCTGTCGTCGGAGATCTCCTGGATGGGCGTCAATTCGCGCACGCTAAGCTCCAAGCGCGCGCCGATCCCGACGCAGGGCATGCGGCTGTCGCTCAACCGCACGAGCTTTGGCGGCGGCCAGACTGCGGCATCCGACCGCGCGGCGAAAAACAAGACCGAGACGACCTGACGTCGCATCGGAATAATCGCTCCGATCGTCCGGTATAGCCCGGGATGCCCCTCCCAACACTGGCGGCGTGCCATCTCGCTTGACGGCGAGCGTCGCCGCCATCAGCATGCCGCGCGTTTCGACCAGGCCACAACAGGACACAAAGAATGACCGATCGCCTTCCGGGATTTTCCACCCTCGCCGTGCACGCCGGCGCACAGCCTGATCCCACCACCGGCGCGCGGGCGACGCCGATCTACCAAACCACGTCATTCGTCTTCAACGATGCCGACCATGCGGCTTCGCTGTTCGGCCTGCAGGCCTTCGGCAACATCTATACCCGCATCGGCAACCCGACCAACGCCGTGCTCGAGGAACGCGTCGCAGCGCTCGAGGGCGGCACCGCGGCGCTCGCCGTCGCCTCCGGCCACGCCGCGCAGCTCGTCGTGCTGCAGCAGCTGTTGAGGCCCGGCGACGAGATTATTGCCGCGCGCAAGCTCTATGGCGGCTCGATCAACCAGTTCACCCACGCCTTCAAGGCGTTCGGCTGGAACGTGGCCTGGGCCGATCCCGACGACGTCGCAAGCTTCGATCAGGCGGTGACGCCGCACACCAAGGCGATCTTCATCGAGTCGATTGCCAATCCGGCCGGCAGCGTCACCGATATCGAGGCGATCGCAGCCGTCGCGCGCAAGGCCGGCGTGCCGCTGATCGTCGACAACACGCTGGCCTCGCCGTACCTGATCAAGCCGATCGACCATGGTGCTGATATCGTTGTGCACTCCCTGACCAAGTTCCTCGGCGGTCACGGCAACTCGCTCGGCGGCATCATCGTCGACGCCGGCACTTTCGACTGGTCGAAGGACAACAAATATCCGATGCTGAGCGAACCGCGCCCGGAATATCACGGCATCCGGATCCAGGAGACTTTTGGCAATTTCGCCTTCGCGATCGCCTGCCGCGTGCTCGGGCTGCGCGACCTCGGTCCCGCGCTGTCGCCGTTCAACGCCTTCATGATCCTGACCGGCATCGAGACGCTGCCGCTGCGCATGCAGAAGCACTGCGACAATGCCAAGGCGGTGGCGGAATTCCTCTCCACCCACCCCGCCGTGTCAGCCGTGAACTATGCCGGTCTGCCCGGCGACAGGTACAACGCGCTGCAGCGCAAATACGCGCCGAAGGGCGCCGGTGCGGTGTTCACCTTTAGCCTCAAGGGCGGTTACGACGCGGGCGTCAATCTGGTGTCGAACCTGAAGCTGTTCTCGCATCTCGCCAATGTCGGCGACACCCGCTCGCTGGTGATCCACCCGGCCTCCACCACCCACAGCCAGCTCGACGACGCCGCCAAAGTGAAGTCCGGCGCGGCGCCCGAGGTGGTGCGGCTGTCGATCGGCATCGAGGACAAGGAAGACCTGATCGCGGACCTCGACCAGGCCCTTCGCGCCTGATCCCGCCATTGTTCCGGGGCGGTGCGCCCGCATCGCTCCGGCAATCTTGCCCGAAACGACCGTCACATTAACGCTTAATACCGACGGGTCTCTCGTTAACGCTCAATCCGGCATAAAGTGGCAGTGATAGGCTCCGGATGATTCGGGAGACCATTGATGCTGCGCTCGATATTGCCGCTCGCGATCGCGCTGCTTGCGATTTCGCCTGCTGACGCCGCCGACGGCCCTGTCGTCACCAAACGCGCCACCGTCAGGGCCGCGCGCCAGCTGCCGGCCGGCCTGCCACGTCGGCACTACGCCTACCGCACCACCATCACACAGCCGACCTATGTGCGGCGCGGACGCCAGCTCGTGGTCGTCGAGCCCAAGGTGATCCCGCTCAATTCAGAGCCGTACATCCCGATCGTGCGGGGCGAGCCGCTGCTGCCGGGATCGTCGTCGCTGCCCGGCTATTACGGCAACGCGCGTTCCTACAGCTATCTCGGTCCCTATTACGGCGGCGCCTATGTCGACTACTGGGATCGCCTGCCCTACGCCTGCGGCGTCTACGGCTACTGCTAGCCCGGGACGAGCGCGTGGCCAGATCGCCGCAGAAGAAAACCAGCGCACCGGCTTCGGGCAACGCGGTGACCGCCGACCTCGTCGCGGTGCTGGTCGCCGTGACCGACGGCACGCCGAAGATCATGACCATCGCCGGCGGCTCCGCGCTGCCGAGCGGCCCGTTCGAGTTCACCCACCGTTCGCTGCAGACCGCGCTGCGCGCCTGGGTCGAGGCGCAGACCGGCCATCCGCTCGGCTATGTCGAGCAGCTCTACACCTTTGCCGACCGCGGCCGGTCCGGCGACGCCAGGACGCCGCATAGCGTCTCGATCAGCTATCTCGGCCTGACCCGCGAGGACCAGGTCGGCGAAGGCTTTGAGGCGCATTGGTCCGGCTGGTACGACTATTTCCCCTGGGAGGATCATCGCGCCGGCACGCCGGTCTGCCTTGCGAAGATGATCGCGCCGAAGCTGAAGACGTGGGCGAAGGCGGCCCCGTCACCAACGCTGCAGCGCGAGCGCTGGCAGCGCTGCGCGATCACCTTCGGCCTCGAGGATCGTGGCTGGAACGAAGAACTGGTGTTGCAGCGCTACGAGCTGCTGTACGAGGCGTTGCTGATCCCGGAAGCCGGGCGCGCGCATGACCGCGAGGCGCCGATCGTGCCGGGCAAGCCGATGACGGCGGATCATCGCCGCATCCTCGCGACCGGAATCGCGCGGCTGCGCGCCAAGATCAAATACCGTCCGGTGGTATTCGAATTGATGCCGGCCGAATTCACCCTGCTGCAACTGCAACGCAGTGTTGAAGCCCTCGCAGGCCGGCTGGTCCACAAGCAGAACTTCCGCCGGCTCATGGAGCAGCAGGAACTTGTTGAAGAGACTGGCGCAATGGCCGCCGATACCGTCGGACGGCCGGCCAAGCTGTTCCGCTTCCGCCATGCCGTCTTGGCCGAACGGGCCGTCGTCGGCACCAAGCTTCCGCTTTCGCGCACTTGACACGCCTTATGCTCAGGATAAGTATAAGCCATCTTATGCTCAAGGAGAGTATAAATGGTTGCACTCGATACCGATCTGCTCACCCGCACCGCGCCGCTCTATGAGCGCGTCAAGCGCGTCATCCCACCGTTCGAATGGGCCACTTTCGCCGAGGACGTCGATGCGATCCTCGAACTGAAACGCCGCCGCAACGCGGTGGTGCTGGCACACAACTACCAGACGCCGGAGATCTTCCACGGCGTCGCCGATATCGTCGGCGACAGTCTCTTGCTCGCGCGTGAAGCGACCAAGGTCGACGCCGACATCATCGTGCTCGCCGGCGTGCACTTCATGGCCGAGACGGCGAAGCTGTTGAACCCGGCCAAGACCGTGTTGATCCCCGACCTCAAGGCCGGTTGCTCGCTGGCGGATTCCATCACGGCACAGGACGTGCGGCTGATGCGCGCGCGCTACCCGGACGCGCCTGTTATCGCCTATGTCAACACCTCGACCGCGGTGAAGGCGGAGTCCGATATCTGCTGCACGTCGGGCAATGCGCTCAAGGTGGTGGAATCGCTCGGTGCCGAGCGCGTGATCATGCTGCCGGATGAATATCTCGCGCAGAACATCGCCAAGCAGACCAGCAAGAAGATCATCGCCTGGAAGGGCCATTGCGAGGTGCACGAGTTGTTCACCGCCGACGACGTGCGCCAGCTGCGTGAAAATTATCCCGACGTCACCATCCTGGCGCATCCGGAATGCCCGCCCGAGGTCGTCGCCGAAGCGGACTTTTCGGGGTCGACGGCTGCCATGCAGTCGTTCGTCGAGACCAAACGTCCGCCGCGCGTCGTGCTGCTGACGGAATGTTCGATGAGCGACAACATCGCGGCCCGCAATCCCGATGTCGACTTCGTCCGCCCCTGCAATCTCTGTCCGCACATGAAGCGGATCACGCTGAAGAACATCCGCCACGCGCTGGAGACCAATCAGCACGAGGTCACGATCGATCCCGCGATCGCCGATCGCGCACGCAGGAGCGTCGAAAGGATGCTGGCAATATGAGGACCGATATCTCCGATCTCAACGGCCGTCCGGTGATCATCGGCGGCGGCGCCGCGGGGCTGATGACGGCGCTTCAACTCGCGCCCGAGCCGGTCGTGCTGCTGTCGAAATCGCCGCTCGGCGCGGAAGCCTCCAGCATGTGGGCGCAGGGTGGCCTGGCGGCACCGGTCGGCGCGGATGACACCCCTGCTCTCCATCTCGCCGATACGCTT
>NZ_JACMYP010000097.1 GCF_020889705.1 Bradyrhizobium altum
CGAGCGAACGGTGCTGAGCACCGTGCGCACGAGATTGCCCGAGCTGGCAAAGCGGCGCGCTGAAATGCTCATCAATCGCAAGCTCAACGAGAAGATTAGACGCATTTGAGAACGCGAGAGCTTCCCAAATGCCGGTAAAAAGCGAGATGGTCCGACGAGGAAGATGAAAAACGACCGCCCCTACTCCGACCCTGAGAAAGCCGCCCGCAAGCTTCTGGAAATCGCCCGCGGGCTCGAGCCCTACATGGACGGCAGGCTACTCACCGAAAAGCTCAACTGGCCGATGTTGACCGAGTTCAAAGCCACGCCAGCGGAGTATGGTGCCGGAATCAAGTACGCTGTCGATCAGGGATGGCTATGGGCGCGCGAAAGCGGGACGTACTACAAGTTCACGGACGCCGGAAAAGACTTGTTTGGATAATGCGTCGCTTTGCGAGGAGAGAAAGTTGGTGCGCTTATGCGTCTTTTGGAACTTCTCTTACCTCACCGGGCTTCATCTGCAATCTTGCCGCGTCGTTCGCGCCCAACCTGTTCTTTAAGAGGCTGGCTGTCCACCCCTCAGGGATGCATCTAACACGCTCTCTACGGCCCCGTCGCGCGACGTGGCTGCCAACCAAATCCTCCATCCGCCGTCATCCGTCGTGACGCGGACAAGGTGAACTTCGGTCGCTCGGCCGCGTCCATGTCAGATCTTCTTTGGCCCTTGCTTGTCACGCCAGTCGTCCAGCGCCCCTTGTGTCGTTTCGCACCGATCTAGGACGGCTTTGCTTGACGCCAGGATCCGGTAGCTATGCTCCATCCGCTCTAGAAAATAGCGGGTGAATTCATCCTGCGCAGATTCCTTGGTGCGCCGGCAGTGTTCGGCGATTGCAAGATAATAGTCTGCATTCATAACGGGATATGCGCCAGAACGGGCAGACGTTCCAGAGCTAGCCGCAGCCACAATCAAGCTGACCCACTGCCACTGCCCCTTGTCCCTTGCGAGCCCCGCCGTTGAGCATTATTCCTGCCCCGATCGGCAAGGGTACAGCGGGAGTTCCAGTGAGCATTGTTAAGCGGCACGTAGCCGAGAGCGAAGAGCGCATGGTCCTTGTCGAGGACATTTGCATCGATAAAGGGGCACTTGTTTTGGACCCCGCCACTGAGGAAGTTTACTTTTCTGCGGATGACGAGGCCTATAAAAATGCCTACGTGGCGGTTTTTCAGGCTTGGGCTAAAGGCACGATCAAGGGCACTGCGGAACAAGTCTTCGAAGCCACCAAATCCGTCCTAGAGGACTAACCTTACAGAGTCATATAGGGCTCCGACGAAGTTTTAGCACAGCTAGCGCTTCATTAGCCCGCCTAACCCCGCATGCAGTTTAGGGCGCGTCTATCGCGGCGTTGCGATCAGCGCGGCATTGGTAAGGATGGGGGTTAGTTGGAGAGCGGTGTCTGCGACCTGCAGCCCGGCAAGGATGATCTGGGCGGCCATGACCTTTTGGTCTCACGGAACCCCAGGAACGATGCATTCGGACAGGGGTTGGTACACATCACCGCACGACCCTCGGTAACTGTCGGTGATGAGAACGCCGGCTTGCGCTCCCGCCTTCCCCCAACGGAAAGGGCAGCGCATGATCATCAAGCGTCCCCGTTTCAGGCAAATTCAGTCCCTCGAAGAACGCTTAACCCGCCAGGCCGAAGAGCTTCGCGCGAGGGCGAAGGCAATGCCTCCAGGCGTGGAAAAGGAGGCGTTATTGAAGCGCGCCCGGCAGGCCGAAACGGCCGCTCATATCAATGGCGGGCTGACTTCCCCCGGGCTGCAGCCGCCTGCGGCGGTCGAGGCTTCGCATGACGCTCGAGGAGGGAGCCGAGGCCCGCGAGAAGACGGTTAGTAGTTCGGGTTTCGTACCGGATTGAGAATGAATGGCGGAGTCGTTCGGTAGCTCATTTGCGCTCGTTGAAGTGACCGGGGACGACACAAAAACGCACCTTTGGGTCGCGCTCGCCAAGCCAAGGCAGGCCTTGACACTGATCTTAGCGGCCGTTCCGGAGGGTTGGAGAGCGGAAGTTTTGGATGTCACATTGACGGCTGATCAACAGAAAATATTCCAGGAACTCAACCTCGCTCCGGGGGATGTTCACAGGCTTGACTAGAGCCGAGCGGCGCCTAGGTAGGCTTGCGCCGTTCACTTTCAGCTCTGTTCGCGGACTTGAGTTGGTCACCGATGTAGTCGGAAATGTCACCGATTTCGGCATGCAGGTCGGCCTCCGAGATGCCCTGCTCTTTGGCTGCCTCGGTAATGCGTCGAGTGAGTTCGGACACATCTTGCGAAGCGCCGGGCGTCCGATATTGCTCAACAGCGTGCACGCTATTCTCGATCCAGAAGTCGATAAATTCGCGAGCCTTGCTCACCTGGCAATTCCTACGCCAACCATAGGCCAAGGTTAGCGCCAGTGAGTAGTTAGAGCAAGGCCGCAAGCCTTACCGCGGGACAATTAGCTCTGCCTTTCACGGCTGATCTCAAAGGAAAAGCGGACGACCATCACCGGACCGTCGCCGTCGCGGACTGCAATCTCCATTTGCTCGACACCGTTACCGCTGGCGGTGACCACCGCATCCCGGGCCATGACGCCCAGGGCTAGCGCAGCTTCGTTCTGCACGGCCTGCAAATCCCGGAGGGCCACGCCCTCCTCATCGACGGTCGTGCCGCGTCTGTCTTTCAAGTCGAAGTAATAATGAGGCATTGGACGTGCCCATACGTTTCCGATTCAAAGCATCGAGCGGGAATGCGTTACTAACGGGCGTTAATGGCCTGTTTTGGGCGGGAGCCTTGCACTTAGCCCGTGTGGGGCCCGAGCAAGGCTTTCGCGCGCCTACGCTCTTCTGTGACTGTTGGAAGAGGCATACCAAGGCTGCGAGCCCGGGCATAAATGGAGTTAACCGGGCGCCTGAGTGCGACGGCGATACGATTGGCGCTCGCTCGCGAAGCGATCATTGCTTTCAGTTGTTCGATTTCTTCAGCTGTCCACTTTCGATAGCGCATCCCCGTCAACCGTTTTGCAGATTACGGGCGCTCCCTTCAGCGGCGTCCCTTTGAAGGCGTCTTTCCCAACGACTTTTTGAGCGCTGACCCGAGCCGTCGCTCAACTCGCTTCCGGCTGTTGCCGACCTTCTTGACCGCCTTCTTCACCGACGCTGCCGATCTTCCGGTTTTCCGCGCCTCGTAGCGCACCTCGTAGTCTTGTCCACCGGCGACGCGGGCTCGATCCTGCTTGCGCCCGCGGACGCTCTTTTTTGCCTTCTTCGCCATTGCGGCCTCCCAGTTCCAGTGAAGACCAAACGCAAGTACCATCCGCGAGTTCCTGCACGCCGACTGCGCTCGGAACGAATCGAAGGGCGCTCGCTTGAATCCGGTTTCTGTTGTGGAGTCGGTTATGCGTAGATCGAATTGGACACCTTCAATTGTACCGAGCGACGACCAGACAGTTTATCTCGTCGCCGACGATTTCGGAAAAATCGGCGGAGCATGGCGCGAGGCGGATTTTGAAACGGCGGACCTTGAGACGGTCATTCAAAATCTGTTGGCCGGTGAGTATTCCAACCCGCTCCGGGTGATCGCCTTCAACACATCGGAGCGCTGGTCGGAAGATGTCTCCGAGGACGTTGCGCGAGAGGTTCAACGCCGCTGCGATCTGCAATTGACCGACGTCCCATCCCACCTGCAGAGCTTCGTCGACCACCACGCCGGCCTTGACCGCCGGCAGCTCACCCTGCGGCTCGTTTAGATATGCCGTTCCAGCGCAAGAAGCCGGAGGCCATAGGCACCAAGGCACTTTTTCCCGGCTTCATTGCGCCGGCCCTGGCATCGCCAGTCGATAAAGTGCCGTCGGGCACACGCTGGCACCACGAGATCAAGTTCGACGGCTATCGCGTCCAGGTCCATCTTGCCCATGAGGAAGTGAAGGTCTTCACCCGCCGCGGCCACGACTGGACCAAGCGCTTCAAGAAGGTCGCCGACGACGCCTGGCACATCTCCGCTTCATCGGCAATTATCGATGGCGAGATCGTAGTGCCGGCTGCCGACGGCACCACCGACTTCTCAGTGCTGCAGAACGAGCTGCGCGGCACCTCGACCAGGATCGTGCTGGTCGCCTTCGATCTGCTTTATCTGAACGGCCGCGATCTGCGAAAATTGCCGCTCAGGGAGCGCAAGGCCGTGCTGAAGAAGCTCATTGCTGGCACCGCCATCCAATTTAGCGAAAGCTTCGAGGTCGACGGACCCGAGATGTTCGCCCATGCCTGCAAGCTAGGCTACGAAGGCGTCGTGTCGAAGGTCGCCGCCAGCGTCTACCCGACCGGCACTCGCAGCCGCGACTGGGTGAAGAAGACCTGTGCCCAGCGCGAGACGCTGATCATCGCCGGCTTCGCGCTCGACGGCAACGACTGGGACGGCATCTATGTCGGCCGGCGCCAAGGTGACGCGCTGCTCTATGCCGGCAAGGTCGACCATGGCTTTGACAAAGCCTCAGCCGCCGAGCTTCGCCAACGCCTGACCCCGCTGATCCGGAAGACGCAGCCCTATACCAAGCGCATCAGGCACAAGGGGATCTGGGTCGAGCCGAAGATACTTGCCGAGATTGAGTACCGCGCGAAATCAGCCGAGGGCAAGGTGCGGCATCCGTTCTTTCGCGGCCTAAGGGAAGACCTATGAGTGAGCCGGCATGCATCCTCTGCGACGACACCGGATGGGTCTGTGAGAACCACCCGGATCAGCCCTGGTGGACCGGCAATCATGCCTGCCGGTGCGGCGGCGCTGGCGCGCCCTGCCCGAAGTGCAACAAGCCGATGACCCTCCGCGGCATGTTTAGCCGGCGTGAGCGTCGCGAATAACGCGATCCTCTATCCCTTCCGATGGCATGAGACGTGCTGACTAATTGCGGCCGGGGACTTCAATGTCCCCGTTCGGGAATAAGCGATCGCCCGGTGTTTGTTTTTGAGACGGGTGGACCACAATTGAGGAGGCATAGTTGAACTACACAGCACCTCAACAGGCTCGGTTCTTCGTTCGCAAAGGAGGTACAGATGACTGGATGGTTTATGATCGCGAACTCAAAGGGCCAGCGCAGCTGAAGAAAAACGGCCCGTTCGCCGAGAAGCTCACGAAGGAACAGGCCGAACACATAAAGCAGCTGCTGACTGACGACCTCACCTGTAGGTAGGCTTCCGATGCGAGCTGATGCGATGACGGAGCCGGCATGTCCCCGAAGCTGACGTTGAAGCCGACGTAGCTGCAGGTCAGCTGAGGGCCAAAAGCGGCGGCCCGATTACGCCTCAGGGCGCTATTCCGGCAGCCCGGCCTGCCGCAAAGCCAGGTTCATCTTTTCTATGTATTCGGGCGAGAAACAGTACATCCGATAATACGCATCTGCCTCGCGGATCGTAAAATCTGGACGCAACTTTAGGAGCTTCGTGACCTGCGCCTTCGCGTCGTCGAGCCGATTCAGAAACGGCAGCGTATATGCTTGATCTAGGTGGCTGAGCCAGAAGCCGTCGATGTAGGCGTGCCGGAAGTCCTCAAGTGCTTGTTGGTACTCGCCCCTCCACCAATGGCGTTTTGCTGGGGCGTACCACCAGTTGTAGGAAGCGCTAGGACCGGCCAATCGAATGGCCTTTTCGGCGAGGGCAGAACCCTTGTCCCAATCTCCCATGAACGCAAAACCAAGTCCCAAAAATCCCAGCGCGACTGGATCGTTTGGATTGAGAGCGAGTGCTTTTTCCGCTTCTTGACGATAAAGGTCCAACTGGCACTTTGCACCGATTGCTTGCGCGAAGTAACGGCGCACCACGGCATCGTCCGGCGCAAGTTCGACTGCTCTCGCCGCGGCTCGGATCATTTCGTCGTTCAGATACAAACGTTTTTCGACATGCACAACAAGATCCCGCGTCAAGCCGTATCCGAATTGCCGTTGCGAGTTTATGACGGCAGAACGCGCAGCCCAAGCCATCGCGTTGTTTGGCTCCTTTGTCGTAAGCTGCTCCGAACATGCGAGCGCCCTTAGGGTTGCTGTCTGGGAGCCAAGAGCGCCAGCCATCCGAGCCTGAATGATGCACTCGTAGGGGCTGAGTTCATCAACTGGCTTGTTCTGAAACTTTTTGTACTCAGCGCCGTCAATCGCTCCGCTAATTTGCGAGGCGGAAACATCGCCAACCTCATAGGCATCCATTTCCGTTTTGATACCCTCAGCGCTGATATCCGAGAACGCCGACCATACCTCTGCGCGTGAACGCAGGTCAGCGACATGTATATTGACGCGAGCCCCCTCACCCAAAGGGCGCACTTCGCCCATCACCAAATAATCGACTCCGCTGGCGCGCGCAGCTTCTGCCGGATCGCGATCGTTCAGGAAATTCGCGGCTGTGGCGCGCGGCACTACTTTCAACAAGCTGAACTTGCCGAGCGAGGATACGAGTTGTTGCGCCAACACATCGGTGATGGATTCGAGCGCAGCCGTCTTGGTTGGGTTTCCAGCAGGCAGAACAGCGACCGTTGGGCCTTTTGTGATTAAGCTGACCGTCCGTGAAGGCGAATCTCTCTTGAAAAAGTCGTTGCTAATGACCTTCCAAGCACTCCAGTAGCCGGTCAAGCCGCTAACAACCGCTCCGATTGCAGCAATAGAAGCGACCAGCGCTCCGATGTTTCTCAGTCGGTGACGGAAGCGACCCGACCGAGAACTCTCCTCGACAGCGGCAGGCTCAACAGCTCCCTTGAGATCGGTACCAGTGCCGACCGCATCCTTGTCGCTCATGGCGCTCCCCCAGCCGCCGTTCATATGGACTATATCCGGCTCCCAAACGTCTAGGAAGGCATCGGTCGCCGTGATCGTCCTCTGATGACGATTTGGATTGTATTCCTGCGCCGCTCGCGCGGAGGGTCGGTTTGGGTCAAAATGCGAAGAACTCGGGTTGAGCAAATGTAGTCGGCTCTGCCGCGATGAGCGGACCTCCGTCAGACGCGGCGCACCTTCGTAGATGGGCCACTTGCGGAAGAACCGAAGCACGCGATCTTGGACTTTGGTTCGCCCCGTCGGCCTTTCTCGGAAGGGCCAGCCTAATTGGGCGCTTCACTGCACAGGCGATAGACCTCTATTCTGGCAAGCGCCTCCGGTTGCGGCTGCAGCGCGACTGGGTGGAGCCGGTTATGCGACAGAGTGCCGAATAACGCGCTGCGGACTTCGCCGGTGACGAAAATGCCATTCTCCTCGTTCTCCAGGAGCTTAGCTGATGCACTCTGCAATTGCGAGGCGATCCACACGTCGCGGCCATAGAGAAAGGAGCGGAACGCGTAAAGTGTGCCACGGTGCAGCCCGATGCTAATCGAGCAGTCGAACTGTTCCTGATGCCGAATTGCCTCCCAGCTCCGGATCAAGCGCTCTGCCCCCGCAATGGCCTGAGCGGCCTCGACGAATGTCACGCAATAGGAATCGCCGACACTGAAGCGGACCATGCCGCCAAATTCCAGCGCCGTGCCACGAGTCACCGCATCGAGCGCATCGAGGGTACGCTCCACCGTGCTGCTGACTGGCCCAGCATCCATGATCCTACCGAAGCCCTTAAGGTCTGAGAACAGAATGTAGGCGTCGGCAATAACGCGGGTGCGATCGCGCCGCTCGATACGGTAAATTGGCATCGGTTCGGCAAATCCCTTGAACGCGAAGCTTTCGACGAGCGCAGTCTGGATTTCGACCGATGTGAGGGCGAGCCGAGCAGCAGTCGTGAGATAAATCTCATCGGGCGGCGTTACCGCCTCGACGCGGGTGGCGAGTGCAAAGGCATCACCGATGAAGTCGCCGTCCTGAACGGCAATATCACCCAACGCGATAACAATACGTATAGCCACGCGATCGTCGCCCCGGTTTAGCTGCGCTAGTCGCAAGGCCTCTTGCATCGCGATCGCCGCTTTGGCCGCGCCGCTGACACTAGGGAATTCCAACCAGTAGCCGTCACCCGCAGCTTTGATGATCCGACCGTCGTGCTCCGCGGCGTGGCGCGCCAGAAAGTTGCGATGCTCACCGAGAAGCGCCTGAAGATCCGCCGGTAGCAGTTCGCGGAAGCGGGACGTCGAGCCGCTGATGTCAGTCTTCATGACTACGGTAGTTCGAAGCGGATTCATCCTGCATCGATCCTATACGCCCGGAGGTCCGCAACCTACCGCAAGTCTTCGCTCGTTGGTAGGGGAATGCGCTAAGGTCCTATCCACGCACCGCCATTTCGCCGTGCAAGCAAGGCGCGCTGAGGCAGGTTCGCCCCGCAAGGGTACTCGCTCTGGGCAACTGTTCGGCTCCGGGTCAAAAAGCCGCCCTTGGCCGGCCGACCGAGCGACTTCCGCTTTGTCGCCGGAAGCGATCTGCAACCTCAGGCGTAGGCCACAAAGTTCCTATAAACGCAGTTGAGCGCACGCTCGGACGGGAAATGATCCCGTCAGAGAGGCGCTGCCATGGCCGAGAATTATACCCTTCCATCGTTCGATGACATGCCATCGTTCGACGACATTCCGGACAGCCAACAGGCTCCAGCACAAGCTGGCAGCGATCAACCGCTCATGTTCGATGACCTTCCGTCATTCGACGACATGCCGGGCAACGCGACACAACAGCCCCAAGCTGAAAGCTTCGTTCCACGTACAGCCCGCCGTGTGGCTCACGACCTCCCCGGCGCTGCAGGGGGATGGGCGGGAATGGGGGCTGGCTTTGAGGCCGGCGCAGTCGCCGCTCCATTTTTTGGCCCGGCTGCTCCTGCGATCCCCTTTGTTGGTGCGATCGGCGGAGCGCTTCTCGGAGGGTATCTTGGCGATAAAGCCGGTCAGACCGGCTTCGATGCGATTGGCGTTCACGATGAAGATTTGTTGGCGGCCAACGCTGAGGCTCATCCAACTGAACAATTTATCGAAAGCGCTGCGACTAACATGCTCGGTGCAGGCCCAGCTCGTGGAGTTGGTGTTGCTGCCCGTGGAGTGGCCGGTGGAGCAATGGCAGCGATAGGTGCTGGCCAAGAATATGCTCAAACCGGGAAGGTTGACCCAACTCATCTTGCTGTTGAGGCAGCTCTTGGCGCCGCCATGCCTGGCGCCAATCCTCTCGGTAGCCGCTTACAAGGGGTTGGCGCAGCTGCCATTCGGAAAGTTGCTGGCCGTCCCAATGTCGACCTCAATCCTGCTGCCCAGCCGGCACAGGATGAGGCGCAGGCATCACAGCAGCCCGTTGTGGAAGGCGAAGCGGCGACCGTCCAGACCGCGCCTCCGGAGACTGGCGACACGGTAGGCAATCCGCAGTCGAGCCCGGAGCGGTCGGATCGGGTCTACGGGAAAGAGACCGCGCCATCCGAACAAGGCGACATGCTGACGACCGGGGATGTGGACCCTGCGACAGCGGCGGCGTTGCTCGACCAGCTCGAGGGAAAGCCAGCGCGCCCATCTGCGCCACAGCCCGTACAAGAGCCCGACCAGCCGCAAGTGGTTAGTCGCCCACAACAGGCTGAGGGTGTGCGGCTGCCGTCATTTGACGAGATGGCAAGTGAGCCTGAACCTGCTCGCGATGCCTCGATGCCTGCTCGCGCGAACGATGGCGACAGAGTCCAAGGCGAAATAGGCGCCGAGGGACTATCCGGTGACAATCGCACGCAGGCCGACCTGCCAGAGACGGTGCACGACTCCAAGTCGCCGACCGTCCGCGGCCTGATGGACAAGCTCCTGAACGACGAAGGCGGGTGGATCGACCACGGCAGGATTGCCGATGACCTCAAGTCCAAGCTCAAGGGCTCGGCTTTTCTCAATTCATTCCTCGAGCCGGGGCGCAAACCAACCAAGAGCTATATTGCCCGCGGCGTGCACGACGACAATCTCAGTCCCCAGGAAGAATACGCTCGCTCACTCTCGGACGAGCTTTACAAGGTGCGGAAGGCGAAAGAGCAGCACGTCATTGACCTGCAGAAGTGGGCTGCGTCACTTCCGAAGGAGCTGAACAACCCAAAGACGCTTGAGCGAATGTATTTCGCGCGTGAGGCCGGCAAGATCGGTCAGCTCGATCCGCATGAACAGGCGCTCTACAATCAACACCTGAAGCCCCTCTTCGACGAAAACGACAGGCTGTTCGATCAGGTGTCGAAGCTTGATCCCGACATGCTCGGTCCAAAGATTCAGGATCACATTTACCGCATTACAAAAGGCGACTCGCCAGAGCGAAACATCCTAAACCCGGGTGAGAGCGCCGATCCGATCGAGGGCACGTATGCGCTGGCCACGCGTCCTCGCGGCACGATGCTGGATCGCAAGTTCGTTGCATTGGAGAGCCCGGAAGGTCGTCGATATGTCATCTCGCTAAACCATGATGGCTTCACATTGTGGAACAATGGCCGACCGATGAAGGTCGTCGACCCCGGCTTCGAATACAAGAATGGCGAGAGGTACCAGCTAGGTCACCGCGACTTCACGATGAAGGAGGCGACGACCCCTGAGATTGAAGAGCACGCGCGCGTGGGCGGCGGTGGCAAGCCCGAATATTATCACAATGCCGCCCTCTCCGCCTCTGCGGCCAATCTCGACCTTGGCGAGATTGCGCGGCATCTGCGGTTCTTGCAGGATCTCAAATCAAATCCTGAGTTTTTGAAGTACGCCAAAAAACCAGGGGAGAAGGCACCGGACAACTACGTCGAGACCCAACTTCCAAACTTCCGAAATTGGAAAATGGACCCGCAGCTTGCGTACGTCCTGGATGACTTCGCCCGGCCCGGCATCAACAATCCTTCGATCAACCGGTTGCGGCAACTGAGCCAAGCCGTGACCAAGACCATATTCTGGATGCCGACGGCGCACATCAACAACGTGGGCACCCACTGGTTCGTTGAGCGCGGTTTCCGATGGTTACCCGGTACTGGCGGTTATAAAAGCCTCGCCACGGATGGCCTGAAGGCGATCAAGTCTGTCGTCACGCAGGACGAATTGCAGAAGCAATTACGTGAGAGCGGCGCCGGAACGATTTACGGCGGTGTCATTTCACGCAACGCGCTCGACAACCTTGCCAAGGGATTTGGAGAGGCTGTCGAGAAGAACCCGTCAAGATGGGACCCTATTGCGCGCCAGTTCGGCGTGGGACCAAGCGATCTTGTGAAAGCCGTTTACAAGGCGTCAAGCCACGCTATGTGGGCCGCCAACGACATGTTTCTGACTCACTCCGTGCTGGAGCACATGCGCGACGGAATGTCGATGCAGGATGCCATCACGAAAGCGGAGCGGCACATTCCGAACTATCGCATCCCAACGACCATCATGGGGAGCAAGCAGGGAGCACGAATCTTCTCTCAGATTTTGTCCGAACCCACTTTTATGGTGTTCGGGCGTTACCACTACGGGGTCTTCAATTCGTACGCGAACATCGCCAAGGATCTCGTGCGCGGATCTCGCGGCAACAAGCTGGACGCGATCGGCAACCTGTTCGCCATGGGCCTGCTCTCGTTCGCGGTATACCCAGTTCTGGATAAGGCCGCGCGGTGGATCACCGGAAATGACCACGCAAGCGCCGCGCGGCGCGGGCCTCTCGCGATCCCGTACCATCTTTACGAAGCGGCCCGGGGCAAGGAAAACCTCACCACCGCAGCACGCGATACATTCACTCTATCTCCGGCTCTCTCGACAGCCATGCAGCAGCTCTCTGGCCTCGACTGGCGCGGGAAGCCAATCATCGAACCCGGAGATGTTGCCAAGGCGCGCACGGCGATTGGCGCGGCGCAGCTCGAGCGGTTGCGCAAGAGGCTGATTTCCTGGGGCGCGGCTTGGTCTCGCCCTACTCCACCATGACGAATACCATCAACAAGAACCAGAGCATCGGCGGCGGCCTGCGGGACCAGGCTCTCGATATCAGAAACCCGAGTGCGGCCGCGGTCCGCTACGAGCAGCAATTGCCTAGGAAGCTGCAAGAATCGGCGGTCAACCGGCAAAGACATCCGGTCGGGCTTGCGGAGCGGTTGGCTAACAAAGTCACTCAGCCTTAGAACGTCGCTTGCAACGCCGGAATCAACAGGGCAGCTCGCGCCCCTTTCGGAAAGCAGCTTAGGCGCAATTTGCACGTCCGGAACTTAGTTCAAGTGAGGGCTGCAAATAGGCGCATAGGCTCGGCAAGACCCTTAAGCGCGGCTGGTCCCTGATCGACGAACTTGAGGCCAGCACCTGCGACTAGGTCCTTTACCGTGCTCGAGGCCAGAACTTCGCTCGCTTTCGCATGCTGAGCTACCCGTGCTGCGATGTGCACAGCAATGCCGCCCACATCGTCGCCCATCATTTCGACCTCACCGGTATGGACGCCTGCCCGAACTTCGATATCGAGCGGTCGCACCGCGCTGACGATCCTCTGGGCGCAGCGGACAGCGCGCGCCGGGCCGTCGAACAGTGCCAGAAATCCGTCCCCTGTAGTTTTAACTTCGCGTCCGCGATGCCGCTCCAGTTCCGAACGCACCGCCTCATGATGCGCTTCCAGAGTTGAACGCCACTGCCTGTCGCCCACCAACGAGGCTTTCCTTGTCGAATCGACGATATCGGTGAACAGCACAGTCGAGAGGACGCGATCAACGTCGACGGCAGTAGCGGAAACCCCCATGAATTGTCTGATCTCCTCGACAAGCCGATCCTGATCTCCTGTCCATGCGAGGTGATCGCTACCCGGTAGTTCGATGTAGCGCGCGTGAGAAATTCTATCCCCAAGCTCGCGGCCGGCGACTGCGCGAATGCGCACGTCGTCGCGCCGATGCATGACTAGCGTAGGAACACGGATCGACGGCAGGATGGCCGTTACGTCGATCTCGTGGTTCATACGCATCAGGTTGATAACGTCGGACGGGCTGGCCGCCGAGCGCTCGAACTTGGCGAAGCGCTCCATGGCCCCGGGAACTGCGGCCGCCGACGGGGAGAAACTGGGCAGACTCTTGCCGGTTCCCCAGTTGGACCGGATATCGCGCTCCAATCCCGCAAAATCGTCAAACGGAACAGATGCGCCAACCGTGCGCGCATATGTCCCGAACAGGATAAGACCGGCGACCCGTTCAGGGTAGGTAGCCGCAAACAGGATCGACATCGGCCCGCCCTCCGAGACACCGAATAAGTAGGCCCTTTTGGAGCCTGAGGCGTCGAGAACGGCGCGGATATCGTCGATTCTCTCATCGAGATGCGGGACCCCGACGCCACGATCGCTGAGCCCCGTGCCGCGTTTGTCGAATCGGATCAGGCGGGAGAACGAGCCGAGATTGTTCAAGAAGCGGGCTGCGTTAGGATTCTCCCACGACAGCTCCAGATGCGAAACAAAGCCCGGCGTCATGAGCAAATCCGGACCATCCTGTCCGGATATTTGGTACGCGACGAAGACCTCGCCGCTGGTCACATAGTGTGTCTCGACAACCATGGTTGCCTGCCGGCCTAGCCCGGTGGGTAGCCTACGGCTAACGGCCGAGCACTGCAATTGATCAGAATAAGCTCAGGCCGTGTGGTGTTCGCTAAGGGTCGGCCGTTGCGCGCTGCGTCGGCTTGGGTCACAAGCGGCGGTCACCGCAACCGCCCCTGCAACGTCCGGTCTCACGCAGACGGGCGACATCTTGGCGGCTGCTGCGTTGCCCAGCTCGGGGCCAAGACGCGGCGCAGTCTCGCAGATGGGTCATGAGCAGAAGTTGCCAGAGTGGAAGAGCAGCGAAGCCAGTTCGGTTGGCATCTCACGTCGGAACGGCGATTTCGCAAAGCAGCCCTTCCGCGCGCCAGTCAAAGAGCACCTTCCCGCCAAGTGGGCTGATCGTCCCTTCGATGAGCCGACTACCAAATCCCTTGCGTTGGGGCGCATCTACCCTGGGTCCGCCCAATTCGGTCCAGCGGAGCATCAGCTGTCCATCCTCGGTGCGCGACCAGGCCAATTCTATCCGGCCTCTTTTGTTGGATAGCGCTCCATACTTGACAGCATTGGTGGCCAATTCATGCAGGACCACAGCCATCGCCTGCGCAGCGGTAGGTTCTAACATGGTTTGAAGACCGTCCATCCGAACCCGCGTGCCGTATTCATCGAGATAAGGGGCGAGTTCCTGCTTGGCAATCGCCGAGACTTCAGCGCCTATCCACCGCGTCTCAACAAACAGCGAGTGAACATTTGCCATCGCTTGGATGCGTCCGCTGATCACTTCCTTGAGGCCTTCGGAAGTGTCGGACTGGGAAAGATTGATGATTGCCTGCACGTTCGAGAGGATGTTCTTGCTTCGGTGCTCCGCCTCGCGAGCGAGAATGCCGATCTGCTCCTGAGCCCGCTTCTGCTCGGTAATATCCCTGGCAATCTTCGATGCGCCAACGATGTTGCCGTGCGCATCTCTAACGGGAGAGACTGTGAGCGAAACGACGATTGAGCTGCCATCCTTACGTCGCCGAACAGTCTCAAAGTGGTCGATCCGTTCACCACGTCGGATGCGCGTTAAAATCTCGCGTTCTTCGCTTAGTCGATCCTCCGGGATCACAAGCGTAATGGGCCGACCGATCGCCTCGGAGGCCGAGTAGCCAAAGATGCGCTCGGCCCCCTTGTTCCAGCTCGTAATGATGCCGTCCAGATTCTTGCTAACGATCACGTCGTCGCTGGACTCGACTATGGAGGCCAGCAGATTGGCCAAGCGCTCGGCACGTTCCTGAACCGGCTCGTTGATGAGAGGCCTGCGTTGAAGTCCCGGCTGGTCTTTGGATGTCAATGGGAAGTCCCGAAATGTAGGTGCTGCACTGCAGTTAACGCCAATCATAGCACCAAACATAAAGGCTGTGATGTCTCATTGAGAACAGCCCCTGCCCCACCGCTGCCACAGCATCTGAAATCCGCTTGCGCACGCCCTGCTGTTGCGCTTGGATACGGCTTGGCCTGGAGGGCGAGCTCGTGCGCAGTCTGGCGTTTGTCGCGCTTTGCGGCGCATTGTTTGCCGCGCCTGCGAGCGCTGAAACCGTCGATGTCAAATATCGCGGCGCGGTCGACCTCAAACCGTTCGCCTGCACCGACATTACCCGTAGCAGCTTTATTCAGCGCGTCTGCTACGACAAGGCGCAGAGCTACATGCTCATCAATCTTCGCGGCACCTACTATCACTACTGCGAGCTGCCGCCGGCCGTACTCGACGCATTCCTTGCCGCGCCTTCGATGGGACAGTTCTACAATCAGAACATCAAGGGGACCGGTTCGGATGGCCCCTACGACTGCCGAACGCATAGGGTGCCACCATTATCGAACGGTGCTGCGACGGTATCTAGACAGCGCACCACCGTAGACGCCGCCAAAGTAAAAGCGATCTACGCACGAGCGGCGGCGGCAATCAAAGCGGCTTGCGATGCGGTCGAAGCGGAGTTGCCCGGCTACAAGACCAATACCTCAAAGGCGATCATTGACGCTGCTGTCGCCGCGGAATTCGCGACCGACGTGGACGTGGACGCCGCTTGCGGGGCAACGGAAGAGAAGTACTTGAAGGAATCGGCCGAATAGGACGTTTCCTCAGTCCCGGCGCTCTGCCGGACGCTGGGGCCCTGCGGCTTGCTTAGTGAGTACGCCTGTATTCGTCACTGTAGGCCTTCTTGCATGGCTTGCAGTAATTTGGTCCGGCATCCTTCGGTCCTCCGCACCTGGGGCAAGTGGTGCTCGCTGGTGGTTTTGGCTTGACCCCTAGCCTACGTCGACGCGCGAGTTGATATTCACGTAGGCAATCGTCGCAATAGGCTCGTTTCCGCTCTTCCTTCACTGCCGTGCAACGAGGGCAATGCACTCCATCCCCGCGCGGTGGAGGTGGCTCGACAACACCTAGCGCCACATCATCGCCAGCCACGATGTTGTACTTAGGGTTCTCGATCAAGATGGCCGCGCCTTCTGCCCTTCGCGCTGAAATCGCGTCAGGGTGATGCTCGATTTCGATCCTCGCAACTTCGGTCCACCATTTACGCGTGATGTGTTGCTCGAATCTTGATCCGAACGAGCGCGTCATTCCGATGTAGATCAATTCGCCATCTCGGTTGAACAACCTGTAGACGACGTGCGGCATCGAAAGACTTTCATGCCATTTCATAATGACCATCCGCGTTATGTTTCGACACGGGGTCTTTTTGGTTTTTACCCCTTGTATATTTCTTAACCACGTTAAAGCCCGCGCGAGGCCCCCGGCCTGGCCATGGCTACCGGGGGGGGGCGGCCATCGAGCGCCAACGCGTGAAGCCCAGCGCGGTGGGTGGGCTGTCGCTTGAATATCGAAAGGTTGCGGGAATTTTTATTTGGATGGCGCGACCATCAGCGTTCACCGGCGTAGTAGCGATGCCCGCTGAGCGTTCGAGCGCGTTCAGCACCGCGCGTTGTCCCAGGTGTCAGATCGATCGAGATCGGCGGGCAATCAAACCGGCCTCGCGGCGGTCGTAGGAACCCGCCGCCAGCGCGCGCGTTTACGCACCCCATGACCACCATCGACATCATTCGCACTCGCGACGGGACCTATGCCGTCACCCTCAACGACGACGTCGTTGCAGTCGGACTAACCAAAGCCGCCGCGTGGCGCGCGGCGGAGGAGCTGGTGATGTCCGACACCGCCGAGGACGCGCTTCTATCACCCCTTCCTGCGTCCCCAGCACCGGCAAGGCCGGTCAGCGAACTCATGGCCTACACAGCAACGCCGCCCGCTTGAAATCAACTGCGGGCGGCGTCGGTCCAGCCCCAGGAGGGTAGCGGCAAAATCCTGGCTCGGATGAGCCTGCAACTTACGGGCCAAGCTAGTCTCGGAAAGGCTGGTGTCATTGGGCCCATGGGTGCAAAGCCGCTCGGGCCACCACGGGCATCAAGCGCCACGGTCTTATTTGCAAAACTCCTAAGTTTCGCAAGAAATAGCTGGACAAGCAAAATCAGCGGGTTACAATTTGCGAAACTTACTTGTGAAACTGGAGACGAAAATGGCGACCCTCGGCTACGCTCGCGTCTCGACCCAGGACCAGCACCTCACCGGTCAGTTGGAAGCCCTCAAGGCCGCCGGTGCCGACACCATCTATCGCGAGAAGGTCAGCGGCGCCCGCGCCGATCGCCCCCAACTGGCGAAGCTCATGGCCGCTATAAAGGCAGGTGACGTGGTCCTGGTCACCAAGCTGGACCGGCTCGGCCGATCGACCCGCGAACTGCTCGACCTGATCGAACGTATCGGCAAGGCCGGCGCGGTCTTCCGCAGCCTCGGAGATCCGCTGTTCGATACCTCATCAGCGCAAGGCCAGCTTCTCGCGACCATGCTAGCCGCTATCGCGCAGTTCGAGCGCTCACTGATCGCCGAGCGCACTGGTGAGGGCCGCAAACGTGCCATGGCCAACAAGGTCAAATTTGGCCGCAAGCGAAAGCTCTCCGATTACCAGCGCGAGGAAGCGGTAAAGCGCCGGGCTGCCGGGGAGAGCCTGGCGTCGATTGCGAAGTCCTACGCCGTCGATGTCAGCATGATCTCGCGCTTGGCGCCGGGCTACCGCGCCCCTTTCGAGGCCGCCGACGCAGACGCCTGAAATAGGACGATCGAATACCTCGCCTGAGGCGCATCACGAACTGATTGGAGGGGGCCTGCCTCTTGTCGGCACGCCCTGGCCGTTTAATCGCGCTCCCCTGCCTGGACAGACAAGGGCGGACGCGCGTCACGTTGACATAAGAAAAAAAGTGCCGAAGGCGAGCAAGCCGAAGGCTGCCACCACTACGGCGTCGTACATCGCACACGCAACGTCGAGTTCGCGTTCGTTCATCTGACAATCCTGTGCCTGCGGACTGTTTCTCCCAGATTGATACACCCAGCTTGGGCTTATTCCCCAGCATCTAAGGGTGGTACCGTAGTCACACGGGGCGCGGTGCTAAACGCACCATCGGCTACGCTGAACCAAAGCCTGTCGAATGATTTGTGTGTGAGAAGCGTCACAGATCGACACCGCCGGGGACGCACCTTTCCAGCTACTTCGCCGAGTTCAAAGGCCCAGGTCCCCTCACCGGCCTTGCCCAACCTCTCGAGACCGTGTCCCGGCGCCCACCGGGCAGGAACCGCCGCGACTGAAGCGGAATGAAGCCAAACTCCCGCATGATTATCGCCAACCGGCGGCTATTCGCTGCGTTACGCCTCACCCCTACGACCTCCAGAAGGGCAATGGTGCTCATGCCCTCCACGCCCCTTAGAGCGGCCTCCAGAGGCTTCCGCCACGGGTCTGGAGGCGGAGCGTCGGCCCGTTGAGTGGCCTCACGCATTTTCCCAGTAAACGACATTCTGTTACCTCCTATGTTCAAGACACACCTCTCCCCCTTTCCGCCTTCAGTATGGGGCCAGCCCTCCCTGAAGCTCCTGACTAGGGAGAGGACCTCGTCGGCCCCGCGTACTAGTTTCCCTTCCGAACCCTCATGGGGTCCGGCACGGCGTTGCCCCCGCCGTGTCCGCCCGCCAGGCCCTTCTGGAAGGGGCCGGCGCTTGAGACGATTTTTTCGGCTCGTCTCACAAGTTGCCCGGGGCGGGTTGTCATCCCGCTGACGGAGCGACTTGCCTTGCAACCGTTCCCGGGGTTGCCGGGCGCCTGAAGGCCGCGGGAAGGAATGGGGACACCTGAACCCGCGTGTTTTGATTCCGGTTCGACCAAAAGATCGTCGAGCGCACCGGCGTCACTCACCGCTTTAAGGTGCGGTGCCCTGCGGTCATTCATCTGCGGATGCGAGGTTTTGCCTCACGTTGCCGGCGACAGGATCATGGCCGATCTCGACCTGTCGCTATTCTCGCGACGATAGGCTGTGGTTCGTTTGATTTGCGGCGGGAGCCTCCGAGCAGACCCGCAATCACGTGCCACGGCCGACCGAACGCGGTGGTTCGTGTCAGCGCGTGGGCCCGCCAAAGCTGGGTATGCCGAGCGCATCGGTGAGCTTGTCGATGAATTCTTGCTGGCAGTTGGGGGCAACGAAAATCAAGTTGTCCTCGCCCGGCCATTGCTTCTGTCGAATTACGAGATCGCCGGTGTCGTTGAAGTAGATTGCAGTGGCCAATTGCTCCCGGAGCACCATCGGGTCGACAGACCAATCGAAGTCATCTCGCGCGCTCCGAATAGCGGCTGGTGCCTCGAGCGCTGGGGAATTTCCGCGCTGCAACTTCCCCACTGGGGAATTTTGAATTTCCCCACGACGCGCCCTGACGGTCTTATGGTCGCAGCCAATTTCCCCTGCGATCGACCGAGCGCTGCGCGTTGGATCGGTCGCTATCGCCGCATCAATTGCCGCACGCGTTTCCGCCCTGGTCGCTTTGTGGGAGGTTAGATTTTCCTTGCGTTCTGAAGCCGCTTCTGCCAAAGATAGCACATTCATATTTCGATCCCTGTCGAGATGTGGTTGCGATGCTCTCTCAAGGTGTTCTGGCCCAAAGAGAGTAGTGAGAATTCCAAGGCGCCTCCGGCTTCGTCACCCGGGGGCGCCTTTGTTTTTGACGTTCAACCGTGCGCATCCGGCCGGCGACGTCCGCGGCCTTGGTTGCGGACCTCTGTCAAACATGCGCCGCACCATGGTGCGTGGCCGAAGGCGTCTCAGAACTTGATCTCATCGGCGCCGAGAGCGCAGCGGTGACCCATTCATCAAGGTCGGTAGGCGCGTAAAACGGAATCCTGCCGATGCGCCGGAAAGCCGGGCCCATGCCGATGACGGCTAGTTTCGCCAGCGTGCTCGGCGAACGGGACAGGCCATAGACGTCGAACAAGTATTGAGAGGCTGCCTGACGGCGAAGAAGTTTCCGAGGGTCCATCACTCTCTCCTAAAGATGCTCAGCAATAGCGAGCTACGCCCGCAACCTGCGCGGCCATGCTTGGAGCTTCGTTTATGGAAAAACTGCTGTCCGCCACGGAGCGCGAGGTTTCCATCGCAGCTCGCAGCGCGACGAACGGGACGTGAACGCATTCCGGGACTTTTTCCGGGACTTTGCGCCATCAGGCCCTGATTTTTGCTGCCTTTCGGCCTGTTTTTGTTCGCAGAGACCTATTCGGGGCGATCCGCAAAACTCAAACAATTCAACGGCTTTGAAGGTCAAAACGCGGCCTGCGCCGCTTACGCATTCCAGTTCTGGAAGCTCGGATGCACCAGCGCTTCGGGCGCGATCGCGAGCACGATCAGCGCCGCCACCGCCAGCGTGCGGAAGGTGATCGCGCGGCGGTCGACGATGACAGCGATCAGCACCACGGCCGTCATGAAGAACGACCGCTGGGTCGCGACCTCCGCTCCCGACAGCAGGAGGTAGAACGCCGCCGCGACGAGCGCGGCCGCCGCCGCCCATTTCTTGATCGGGTGTCCAGCCGTCAGCGCCGGAAACAGCGCAAGCAGCGCCCGGATCGTGAAGAACACGACGCCCGCGACCACGGCCATGTGGTAGCCGGAGATCGACAGCACATGGCCGAGCCCCGAGATGAACATCGCGTCGTTGACCGGCGTCGTGATCGCATCGCGCCGGCCGGTGAGCAGTGCAGTTGCGATCGCGCGCTGATCCCCATCGAGCGTGGTGTGGATGCGCGCGTCGATGGCATCGCGCAGCCACTGCATGAAGGCGGCATAGCGCAGCGCGAGGCCACCAGTTGCCGGCGGCTCCCTGGTCTTCACCGCGCCCATCACGAAGCCGGATGCGCCGATACCCTGGAAATAGAGGTCGCGCCCAAAATCATAAGAGCCGGGACGCTGCGGCCCGAGCGGCGGCATCAGCCGCGCCTTCAATTCGACGAAGCTGCCGACGTCGGGCGCGGTGCCCTTCTTCACCGAGAGCCTGACACGCTCGAGTCTTGGCACCTCGCGCTGGCTTTCCATCGACGTGACGCGCAGCACGAAGCGATCGGTCTTCTCTCTGACGTCGCGTGTCTCGACGAAGCCAGTCAGCGCCACGGAAAATATCGGCCGCGCCAGCACGCCATGGGCGATCCGCGCGGTCTTCCATGTCGCGGTCGCAAAGCCCGCCACGACCGCAGCGAGCATCACGATGGCGGGAAACACGCTGCGCCGCCGCAGCAGCAGCGCCAGCAGGCAGAGCGCGATTGCGACGGTCGCCGCGACCGACAGCACCGGCTCGTGCTCGGCTGCGAAATAGAACGCGATACCGGTGCCGAACGCCACCGGCACCCACGGCAACAGCCGCCCGGCCCCCGTCTCCGCACGCGCCCATTGCCGCAATGTCTCGACGCGAGGCCGCCAGATGCTGACGCGCTCCGGAACATAGCCACCGACCGGCGCAGCCGCGCGCGGCGGCCACGTCCCAGCGTAGCCGCGTCTGCCGCCCGGCGTCGTGCCCTGCTCCGCCATTCCGCTCGCGATCCCTGCCGGGCGGCAGGCTAGCGGATCCCGCAGTCACCCGGCTAGCGGAACGGAACCGAAACACGCAACCGAAGGCTGTGACCTGCGAGGACAATTGGACACGAGCGCGCGCCCAGGCGCCCCAAAAGGCGCGCGCCTAGATCAGCGGCGTCTGCGACGAGACGTGATGGCAGGCGATCTTCCAGTCGCCGTCCTCGCGCGCGATCACCCAGGTGATCTTGACGGCGAGCGAGGGTGCATCGCCGTCGAGGAAGAACGACGCGATAGCAGCCATGTTGACGAGATCGGCATTCACCCGTTCGGTCCTGACGTCGCTGAACTGAACGCGCGGCGCGCGCCAACGCGGCAGGCCGTCAAAGTAGGCTTTGACGCCGTCGCGACCGCGATAGAGCGTCGGCTTCGAGCCGAAGAAGAACGCGTGCTGCGAGTAGAGCGCAGCAAGCGTATCCGCATCGAGCTTGCCGAAACCTGCGGACCATCTGGCGATGATGGCGGAGGCGATATCGTCGGCTTTGTCAGGCATCGATCGCCTCTGTCCGTTGTTCGCGCCGGATCGCGCTAACCCTTGCCGCCGACTTCCTTGGCGAAGGTGTCGCGCAGCCCGATGGTGCGGTTGAACACCAGCCTGTCCGGCGTCGAATCTGCATCGCGCACGAAATAGCCCTGCCGTTCGAACTGCATCGCGTCGGGCGAATTGCCCTCGGCGATCGCAGGCTCGACCCGCGCATCGCTCAGCACTTCCAGCGACTGCGGGTTGAGGTCGGCGGCGAAATCGGCGGCGTTCGGGCTCGGGTTGGCGAACAGCTGATTGTAGATGCGGATTTCCGCCGGCTTCGACTGCGCCGCCGGCAACCAGTGCATCGTCGCCTTCACCTTGCGGCCATCGGCCGCGTTGCCGCCCTTGGTCGCGGGATCGTAGGTCGCGCGCAGCTCGACGATCTCGCCGGCGTCGTTCTTCACGACGCTGGTGCACTTGATGAAGTAGGCATAGCGCAGCCGCACCTCATTGCCGGGCGAGAGGCGGAAGAACTTCTTCGGCGGATTCTCCATGAAGTCGTCGCGCTCGATATAGAGTTCGCGGCCGAAGGCGATCTTGCGGGTGCCGGCGTCCGGATTGTCGGGATGGTTGATCGCCTCGATCTCCTCGACCTGCCCTTCCGGATAGTTCTCGATCACCACCTTGAGCGGCCGCAGCACCGCCATGCGGCGCAGCGACGTGCGGTTCAGCTCCTCGCGGATGCAGAATTCGAGCATGCCGACATCGACCACGCTGTTGGCCTTGGCCACGCCGATGCGCTTGATGAACTCGCGCACCGCAGCCGGCGGCACACCGCGCCGCTTCAGGCCGGCGATGGTCGGCATCCGCGGATCGTCCCAGCCTGAAACGTGGCCGTCACGGACGAGCTGAGTCAGCACGCGCTTGGACAGCAGCGTGTAGGTCAAATTGAGCCGCGCCATTTCGTACTGGCGCGGCTTCGATGGCACCGGCAGCTTGTCGAGCAGCCATTCATAGAGCGGCCGGTGATCCTCGAATTCCAGCGTACAGATCGAATGGGTGATGCCCTCGATGGCGTCCGACTGGCCGTGCGCGTAATCGTAGCTCGGATAGATCGACCATTTGTCGCCGGTGCGCGGATGGTGGGCGTGCAGGATGCGGTACAGCACGGGATCGCGCAGGTTGATGTTGCCGGCGGCCATGTCGATTTTGGCGCGCAGCACGCGGGCGCCGTTCGTGAACTCGCCGGCCTTCATGCGGCGGAACAAATCGAGGTTCTCCTCGACCGACCGGTCGCGGAACGGCGAGTTCTTGCCTGGCTCGGTCAAGGTGCCGCGGGACAGCCGGATCTCCTCCTGCGACTGATCATCGACATAGGCGTAGCCCGCCTTGATCAGGCCCTCGGCCCAATCGTACAGGCGCTCGAAATAGTCCGACGCAAAGAAGAGGCTTTTGCCCCAATCGTAGCCGAGCCAATGCACGTCGGCCTGGATCGAGTCGATGTACTCCTGCTCCTCCTTGGTCGGATTGGTGTCGTCGAAGCGCAAATTGCACTGGCCGCCGAACTCCTGCGCGATGCCGAAATTCAGGGCGATCGACTTGGCGTGGCCGATATGCAGGTAGCCGTTCGGCTCCGGCGGAAAGCGGGTCACGATCCGGTTGTGCTTGTGGGAGGAGAGATCGGCCTGGACGATGTCGCGGATGAAGTCGCGCCCTGCCTCTGCCGTCGTGTCAATCGTCATCAAAGGGTTCCCTGGAGGAGTCAGCTCAACCTTCTGCCAAATTCGCGCCGTCCGGCCAAGCCTGGTTTCAAAGTCTGGTTTCAAGCCGGCAAAAGGTCAGCCGGGGCTTTAGTTATGTTCGGTTCCTGATATACACCACCGCCCATTCCAGCATACGTCGCACTCGATCATGACCAATTCCGTCGTTACCCGCTTCGCCCCCTCACCGACCGGCTTCCTCCACATCGGGGGTGCCCGCACCGCGCTGTTCAACTGGCTCTATGCCAGGAAGCTCGGCGGCAAGATGCTGCTCCGGATCGAGGACACCGACCGCGAACGCTCGACCAAGGAGGCGATCGACGCCATCCTGGACGGCCTGAAATGGCTCGAGCTCGATTGGGACGGCGACGTCATCTACCAGTTCAGCCGCGCCGCCCGCCATCGCGAGGTCGCCGAGGGCCTGCTCGCCGCCGGGCGCGCCTATTACTGCTACGCCACCCCGGAGGAGCTCACCGCGATGCGCGAGAAGGCGCGCGCCGAGGGCCGCACCCGCCTCTATGACGGCATGTGGCGCGACCGCGATCCGGCTAGCGCGCCTTCCGACGTCAAGCCGACCATCCGCCTCAAGGCGCCGCAGACCGGCGAGACCGTGATCGAGGATCAGGTCCAGGGCCGCGTGGTCTGGCAGAACGAGAACCTCGACGACCTCGTCCTGCTCCGCGGCGACGGCACCCCGACCTACATGCTCGCGGTCGTGGTCGACGACCACGATATGGGCGTCACCCATATCATCCGTGGCGACGACCACCTGATCAACGCCGCGCGTCAGAAGCAGATCTACGACGCGCTGGAGTGGGAGCTGCCGAGCATGTCCCACATTCCGCTGATCCACGGACCGGACGGCTCGAAGCTGTCGAAGCGCCATGGCGCGCTCGGCGTCGACGCCTACCGCGCCCTCGGCTATCTGCCGGCCGCCTTGCGCAACTATCTCGTCCGGCTCGGCTGGAGCCATGGCGACCAGGAGATCTTCTCGACCCAGGAGATGATCGACGCGTTCGATCTCTCGGGCGTCGGCCGCTCGGCGGCGCGGTTCGATTTCGCAAAGCTGGAGAACCTCAACGGCCACTATATCCGGCAGAGCGACGATCAATCCCTCGTGAGCCAATTCGAGAGCGTGCTGGATTATGTTCCTGAGGGCGCCGCGCTGAAGGCCAAGCTCAATGACACCACCCGCGCGCAATTGCTGCGGGCGATGCCGAGCCTGAAGGAGCGCGCCAAGACGCTGATCGAGTTGATCGCGAGCGCCTATTTCATTTTCGCCGATCGCCCGCTAGAGCTCGATCCGAAAGCGGCCGCGCTCCTCACGCCGGAAACACGCGCGTTGATCGGCCGGCTGCGCACCGCGCTGGAAGCCGTCAACGACTGGACGGCCGAAACCACCGAGACCGCCATGCGGAATTTCGCCGAGCAGAACAATCTGAAACTCGGCGCCGTTGCCCAGCCGCTGCGGGTGGCGCTGACGGGACGTACGACATCGCCGGGCATCTTCGACGTGCTGGCCGTCCTGGGACGCCAGGAGTGCCTTGCCCGTCTCGCCGATCAGGCGGCGTGATCCTGCATGGACCCCCTCCAGGGTCCATCTTGCAGCGCACATTGCAATGAGCTACCCATCGCCGGACGCTTTCTCCACAAGCCGTTCCGCCCCGCCATGGGCCGCAAATTAGCGACTGGGCAAGGTCGGTTTTCGCAACGATTTCATCGGGGATCTCACGATGGACGCAAAATCCAGCAAGACAGCCACACTCACCATTGGCAACAAGAACTACGATTTCCCGATCCTGAGCGGCACGGTTGGGCCTGATGTCATCGACATCGGCAAGCTCTACGGCCAGGCCGGGGTGTTCACCTACGACCCCGGCTTCACCTCGACCGGCAGCTGCCAGTCGAAGATCACCTATATCGACGGCGACGCCGGTATCCTCGAATACCGCGGCTACCCGATCGAGCAGCTCGCCGAGAACGGCGACTTCCTCGAAACCTGCTACTTGCTGCTCTACGGGGAGCTTCCGACCCCGGCGCAGAAGAAGGACTTCGACCATCGCGTGATCCACCACACCATGGTGCACGAGCAGATGGCGCGTTTCTTCCAGGGCTTCCGCCGCGACGCGCATCCGATGGCGATCATGGTTGCTGCTGTCGGCGCGCTCGCCGCGTTCTACCATGACTCCACCGACATCAACGATCCGAAGCAGCGCATGATCGCCTCGATGCGGATGATCGCGAAGGTGCCGACGCTGGCGGCGATGGCCTACAAATACACCATCGGCCAGCCCTTCGTGTATCCGAAGAACTCGCTTTCCTTCGCCGAGAACTTCCTGCAGATGTGCTTCGCGGTGCCGTGCGAGGAATACAAGATCAACCCGGTGCTCGCCGACGCGCTCGACAAGATCTTCATCCTGCATGCCGACCACGAGCAGAACGCGTCGACCTCGACGGTGCGTATCGCCGGCTCCTCCGGCGCCAACCCGTTCGCCTGCATCGCTGCCGGCATCGCCTGCCTGTGGGGTCCGGCCCATGGCGGCGCCAACGAAGCCGCGCTCGCTATGTTGTCGTCGATCGGAACGGTCGACAAGATCCCCGAGTTCATCGCCAAGGTGAAGGACAAGAACAGCGAAGTCCGCCTGATGGGCTTCGGTCACCGCGTCTACAAGAACTATGATCCGCGCGCCAAGATCATGCAGAAGATGTGTCACGCGGTGCTGGCCGAGACCGGCCATGGCGATGACCCGATGCTGAAGGTAGCGCTCGAGCTCGAGAAGATCGCGCTCAGCGATCCCTACTTCATCGACCGCAAGCTCTACCCGAACGTCGACTTCTATTCGGGCATCACGCTGAAGGCGATGGGCTTCCCGACCTCGATGTTCACCGTGCTGTTCGCGGTCGCCCGCACCGTCGGCTGGATCAGCCAGTGGAGCGAGATGATCGAGGATCCGCAGCAGAAGATCGGCCGTCCGCGCCAGCTCTACACCGGCGTCGCGCGTCGCGACTATGTGACGATCGACAAGCGCAAGTAAGCTTCATCTCTGACAAGATCGAGACGGCGCCATCATTCCTGATGGCGCCGTTTTCGTTTGCCGCGCGCGACCTCGGTCGCGAGCGCATCGAGACGCGGCAGCCAGAACGCCCTGAACCGGTCGAGCCAGTCGTCGACCTCGCGCAGCCGCCCCGGCTCCACGGCATAGATGCGGCGGGTGCCGTCGGCGCGCACCGACGCGAAACCGGCGTCGCGCAGGACCCGCAGCTGCTGCGAGACCGCCGATTGGGTGATGCCGAATTCGCGCTGCACGACGGCGACGACGTCGCCCGAACTGTGCTCGCCGGTCGCCAGCAATTCCAGGATGCGCCGGCGGACGGGATCGCCGAGGATGTCGAAGGCGTGCACGGTCGCTAGCCTCCGCCGCCGCTCGGCTCGGGCTCGGGCTCGCCGCAATAGGCTGCCGTGGTATTTGCGGCCGACCTCCGCGCCGCAGCCTCGTCGGTGCCCGCCGCGATCGAGGCCCTGCACCAGTCCTCGCTGGCCCGGCGGATGAATTCCTTGCCGTCGTCGGTAGCTGGCCACGCCGACGCGGCGGCGCGGTCGAAGTCCTCGCCGGGCGGCATGGCCAGATAGAGCGCGAGCCCGAGCAGCGCGAGATCCCAGCCAACGCCGACTGCGCCGGGTCCGTAGCGATCCCAGAAGTCCCCCTCGATCAGGGACAGGTGTTCCAGTTCCAGGCGCGTGGCGTCAGGCCCATTCTCGGCCAGGGTGACGGTGACCCAGCTGACTGTGCCCATGGACTCCCACGTCACGGCAAGCCGGCGCGGCGGCTCACAGGTTGTGATTTCGCCGCCGGCGTGGCCCTGGAACTGATAACGGCGGCCAAGCCTCAGATCGCCTGAGATTGGCAGGAACCAGCGTGGAATGCGCTCGGGATTGGTCAACACATCCCAGAGATCGGCGATGTCGGTGTCGTAGCTGCGGGTCGCGATCACCGCCCGCGCCGGCTTGCCGCCGCGCTCCCGGACGGCGACCTCACGAACCACGGCTCCGACATATGCGACTGGATCGATCCTCATGACGACGCTCCGCTTCAATATTAGCTACTACTAATATTAGCGCAGACTAAATATCCGAAGCAAGCGGAACCGTTGCGGCCGTATGCCGCCGACGACCGGATGAGCGAATGACTAGGTCGAACTCCGGTCCATCTCCGCCAGCACGATGTCAGCGGCGCGGACGCTTGGCGGCTGGTCACCGGTCGACATCTTCCCGTCCATCGTCGCGAACGCCACGAGCTGCCGCAGACGGTCGGGCGAGTCCGCGAGTACATCTCCGAGTGCCTGCGCGAGCTTGTCCGGCGTGCAGTCCTCCTGCAGGAACTCAGGGATGATGTCGCTGCCGATCACGAGATTGGCGAGGATCACCGACGACACCCGGATCGCACGGCGCAGGATGAACGCCTCGGCGGCACCGACGCGATAGGCCGTCACCATCGGGATGCCTGATAGCGCGAGCTCCAGCGTCACCGTACCGGACTTTGCGAGCGCCGCGCGGGCGACGCGGAACGCGGCGCGCTTCTCGATTTCGCCAACTGCGAGCCGCGGCGCCACGGGCCATGACGCCACGCCTTCGCGCACCATGGCCTCGAGATGCGGCATGGTGGGAAGCACGAGCTCGAACGGGGTTTGCTTGTTGAGCTGGCCGAGCGCCGCGCCGAACAGCGCCAGATGATGCCTGATCTCGCTGCGCCGGCTTCCGGGCAGAACCAGCAGGACCGGCGGCTGCGCATCGCGCCGCTTCTGCTCCTCCTCGTTGGGCCGCAGCGAAGTGAGCTGCTCGGTCAGGGGATGCCCGACATAGCTGCATGGCGGGCCCTGCAGCTTGCGATATTCCTCCGGTTCGAACGGCAGCAGCGCGAGCACGTGATCGACATAACCTCGCATCGCGCGCGCCCGGCCCGGCCGCCAGGCCCAGACCGATGGCGACACGTAGTCGACGATCGCAATGTTCGGGTTGCGCGCGCGGACACGGCGGGCGACGCGGTGGGTGAAGTCGGGGCTGTCGATGATGACGAGCAGGTCAGGGGCATCGGCGAGCACGGCATCGGCCGTGCGCCGGATCAATCGCAGGATCTTCGGCAATTGCTTCACGACGGCGGCAAAGCCGATGATCGAGAGCTCCTCGATCGGAAACAGCGGATCGATGCCCTCGCTCGTCATCGCCCGGCCGCCGACGCCGGAAAACTCCACGGCATCGCCGAGGCGCTGGCGTAGCACCTTCATCAGTGCCGCGCCAAGGCGGTCGCCGGACTCCTCGGTCGCGATGAGGAAGATCTTGCGGCCGCTGCTGGGACTGCGCGCCTGCATCAGCCCGCCAGTCCGATGACAAACAGCCCTTTGGCGTCCGCGGCCTCGATCAGCGCCTGCGGATCGGCGGCAAGCGTGTTGCCGGCAATCACGGCGATCCCGGCGATGCCCGCCGCGGCCGCGCCCTCGACCGTGCGTGGACCGATGGTCGGCAGATCGAAGCGGAGATCCTGCTTGCTCTTCGGCG
>NZ_JACMYP010000098.1 GCF_020889705.1 Bradyrhizobium altum
ATCGTCCGGGCCCCCGACGACCCCGGGGTCGACGAGGACGGCCCCGTCGATGAGTTTGCGGAACAAATCGGCCCGCCCAAGGCCCAGACGGGCGGTTGGCGCGGATTTCTGTCACGTTTGGGAAGCTAATTCGCGGTTAGATAGCCGCGGCACGGTTAAATACCCGCGTCATCTTGCCAATCGGGGTCATGCCCGATATCAGGTGGCACGCATTGTCAGGCAGTTGCCGAACGGTTCGCCGCAATAGCTCAGTTGGTAGAGCACGTCATTCGTAATGACGGGGTCGGGGGTTCGAGTCCCTCTTGCGGCACCACCTCATTTCCGTCGCGGTTCTCCACCGTTCGTTTTACATGCGCAAGGCACTGAATGCAGTGCTCTTTCCTGTATTTCCGCTCGCAGCAATTCCTCCCCGTTCGTTGACAGTCGCGAATTCTGTGGTTGTTTTGGTGGTGCTCGACTCATCGGGCGGTTTCAAAAAGACCACACTTCGGAGATGGGGATATGGCGGGTGGAAAACTCACCGACAAGGCCATCAAGAACGCCAAGCCGGGCGAGCGGCTGGTGATTTTGTCTGACGGCGGTGGACTGCAATTGTGGCTAACGCCGACGGGCGGAAAGCTCTGGAATTATGCGTATCGATTTGGTGGCAAGCGGAAGCGGCTGGCAATCGGGCAGTACGGCAAGGATCCGGCCGGTGTACCGCTGGAGGCGGCCAGGAAGCGCAGGGACGAGGCAGCGGGCCTGTTGCGAGACGGCGTTGACCCAGCCACGCGGAAGCGTCAGGTGAAGGCTGCACGCGTGGAGGCTCAGGCCAACACGTTCGCGGTGGTAGCCGATGAATTGCTCGACAAGAAGAAGCGCGAAGGGGTCGCCGATGCGACCGCCGGCAAGCTGGATTGGCTGTTGGGTCTTGCCAAGGCCGATCTGGGGGCGCTGCCGATCGCAGACATTTCAGCCGGTGAGATCCTGCGGGTTCTTAGGCCATTGGAGGCCGCGGGCAAGCTGGAAAGCGCCAAGCGACTGCGCGCGGTCATTGGTTCGGTGTTCCGCTACGCCATCGCCACCGCACGCGCCGAAAGCGATCCAACACAAGCCCTGCGCGGCGCAGTCGCCTCACCAAAGCCGCAACACCGGGCCGCGATAACGGACCCGAAGGCGTTCGGTGGACTATTGCGGGCCATCGATGGCTTTACCGGGCAACCAACCACGAAGGCCGCGCTGCAGCTCATGGCGCTACTCGCCTGTCGTCCCGGCGAATTACGGCACGCGAACTGGGCAGAGTTCGATCTTGACGGAGCCGTGTGGGACATTCCCGCCGAGCGAACGAAGATGCGCCGGCCCCATCGCATTCCGATCCCGACGCAAGCCATGGCTATCCTGAAATCGCTACATCTCATCACAGGACATGGTGCGGCCGGGCTGGTGTTTCCGGGTTTGCGTAGCGTGAAACGGCCGATCAGCGAGAACACGATGAACGGCGCGTTGCGGCGGATCGGGTTCTCCCAGGACGAGGCGACCGCGCACGGTTTCCGGTCCACCTTCTCCACGCTCGCCAACGAAAGCGGCCAATGGAGCGTCAATGCCATCGAGGCGGCGCTGGCGCACATCGAACCAAACGCGGTGCGGCGCGCCTATGCGCGCGGCGACTATTGGGACGAGCGCGCGAGGATGATGCAGTGGTGGGCCGACTATCTCGACACCTTGCGGCAGGGCGGGCGGGTCTTGCCGTTTAAAGCGGCATCGGCATAAGCCGTAAGCGGAAGACAGCATAGCGAACGAAATAGATCATCCTTGGACGCGCGCGGATAGGACGGCCATCCGACAAGCCGCGGTCTCTTTGTAGTGTTGTAGGGGTGCGGCGCATGTCAGTAGGGAGTAGTCATAACAATCATGATGGCCCTCGTGGGGGACCGTCAAAGACAACGGCTCTACCAGAGGCTTTTGATGAGCTCCGGGATAATCTCAACTTTGCCAATTATTTGTTCGAGAACAAGGAGGACGCAGGACGCGCAGGGATTGCCACAGCCTGCCAGGCAGTCGCGCGCTTTCTGTGGGTGACCGGCCAGTCTCCGCTTCTCGCAGCGCCGCTGCTGGCGCTCCGGGCGGCGATCCTCGATCTCGAACAAGGTGTGGCCAACCCAATCATTAGACCCGATGCTGCCGACGGCCGCCGGTCTCGATCGGCGCTCAAGAAGCATGCGAGTACCGTAGCCGCAGTTTGTCTTGAGGCATTGGTTGATCTTGGTGATCCGGTGAACGAAACCGCTTCTCGGATTGCCCGGCTTGCGGCCAGTTGGTCGACTTGGGGTGACCAACAGATCAACGCGGACACGATCAAGAACTGGAGAAATACGATTCGCGCTATGCGGGCTGATGAACATCAGCGAGTTGCCTTCGATCTCATGCGGAAGGATTTGCTGGAGCACGGAGGACGTCAAGAGGTCGAGCGCCTGTTGAGCGATGGACCGCCCGGGATGCCGAAAACTTAGAAATACCCCCTCAATTCTAGGTCTGAAAAGTCGGAAGTCCGCAGCACGCCGCGCGCAGTCGCGTTCGGCCCCCTTCGTCCGAAAGGAACGTGCTGCATGTCATCTCCCCAAACTCCCGATCAAATCGCGTCCCCACGCCCCGCCGCTATGACTATCCCTGAGTTTTGCCGGTGGGCGCGTCTCGGCAAGACTGCCGTCTATCGCGAGATCAAGTCCGAGCGTCTCGTGCTCCGCAAGGTGGGCGCTAAGAGTCTGATCCTCACGAGCGATGCCGAAGCCTGGCTGCGCTCGCTGCCGACCGCGTCGGCGGCCTAGCCGTTCCCCCAAAACGAAAACCCGGCTGCACGATCCCACATCTTGGCGGATCAGATCGTGCGCACCGGGGCTTTTAGGATCTCAAAAGTGCAGACGAGTACCAAGTGCTCCCAAGAAGCGCAATTGATTTCCAGCTCGCCGCTCATTCCTTGGGGGGCGGCTGTGGACCAGCCGATTACTCCTGTTGGCAGACTTGTCGCGGCCCGATTCGGCGTCGTCCCCGCTCTCGCCGAGGTCATCGCGACTCTTGCCGGCCTCGGAGAGGAGGCATCGCATTGAGCGAGCGAGGCGTTTTTGCAATCGATCGCGGCATTTGGGATCACCCCACCTTCGCCAACGAGCCACTGACCGAGCGCGAGGCTTGGATCTGGCTGATCGGGGAGGCGTCGTTCAAGGCGAGGACCAGGCGCATTGGATCCGCGGTGATCGAGCTCAAGCGGGGGCAGCTCGCGGCGTCGCTCCGGTTCATGGCTGAAAAGTGGGGGTGGACCGACTCGCGCGTCCGGCGTTTTCTGGAGCGTCTAAAAATCGACTCTATGATCGGCACAGCAACCGACGCAGGCGTTACCGTCGTAACTGTCTCCAATTACAATAAATATCAGAGGGTTTCGCTTCCTTCCGACGCAGCGCGCGACGCACAAAGCGACGCGGCAGCAACGCAGGAGCGACGCAAAGTAGAAGACAGGGAAGACAAGGAAACTCTATCCGTAGCTTACGCTACGGCGTCGGACCGCGCGCCGATCTACACAGATTCTCGGCATGAGCTTTGGGGCGAGGGCGTCCCGATCCTGATCAGCTTGGGTGTCCCCGAGAAGCAGGCGCGCAGCATGATCGGATCCTGGCTGAAATTGACGAAGGACGACGCGCAGTCGGTCCTCGGTGCCATCCAACGCGCGCGCGATCACCGCGCACACAATCCAATCCCTTGGATCACCAATTCCTTGAAGGTGCAGCATGAACGCTCTGGTTCCGTTTTCCCCAATCCCGCTTCCCAGCAATCCGGCTCAGCTGCCGTCCTTGCCGGCGTGGCTGCGGCAGCGGATCGCCGCGCTCGGCAGCGCAATGCAGCTGGACACGGCGGGCCGATATCGGGAAACGACGACCCTACCGAAAGAATCGATCCTGAACCCTTCAGAACGGGCTGAGGTGCAGCGGTACATGGTTGAGCTCGACGGTTACCTGCGGCTCGACCAACCTGTCGAATACCGCGACGCCGTGCTGAACAACAACGCGGCGATCGCGGCGATGATCGCAGCACTGCTGCTCAAGGGCGGCCGCAAGCTCGACAAGGAGGAGTCGGACGCTGCGACTGAGGACTATCTCGACGCGATCGAGGATCTGCCGGCGTGGGCGGTGCGCGAAGCCATCCGCAGGTGGAACAGGGCCGAAAGCTCCAGGCTCGACGGCAAGCCGCACAACTACGATTTCCGTCCGTCGCCGCCGACGCTGCGACGCTTGGCGCTGCACGCGATAACACCGCTGCGCGGCCGCATGCTTGAGCTACAGAAGCTCCTCAATGCGGAGGAGCTGATCGAGTACAGCGACGAGCACCGCAAACGCATGCTCGAACGCCTCGCTGACGTCGTCAAGCCGCGGGTGATTTCACTTGAAAAAGGGGAAGCAGCATGATCCGTCGCGCACGGCGTCCTGATTATGCCGGAGCTCGCCAGCAGGTGGGCGACGACATTCGAGGAATGGTCGCTGCCTGCGATCAATATCTGCTTCGGGGCAAACTTTGGCGACTGAAAACTCTGCTTTTGCCCTCAGCCCAGGCCGCGGTCCGGGGACAATCTTCGATTTGACGCCTCAGGGCTCCTCCGCCAACATTCGAGAAACGCGGAACTTAGGGCGTGGACAGCCGCACACCTGGTCGAAGAGCAAATTTCTAGAATTTCCTTGAATTACCACGGCCGTTGAAGTCTATGAAAGCCCTATGCTTCCTTGGAAATCGCTACAAAAATAATGTCTGCTTTTATGGAGGGGGACAGTTCGGCCGCATCGACATCAGCGGTCCTTCTGGAATCCGGACGGGCGGGGCAACATGAACGCTGTCGAAATTGAAGAAGCCATTTCGGCCCTCGCAGAGCAGCCGTTCAACGGGAGTGAGTTCCCATTCGCCTTCCTGCAAGCCTTCGGCAATAAGGAAACGACGATTAAGAAGCTGCGGGCGGGCGCGTCGAATAGCTCCGACTTGGGCGGCGTCCTCCAACGGAACCACATTCACATCGCTGTCTGCGCGCCGGGCGCAGTCACGAAGACATTGGCCGCGCTGAAAGCGAGTCCGGCCACGGCGAAGGCGAAGGCGCGCTTCATCCTCGCCACCGACGGCGCCGACTTCGAGGCGGAGGATTTTGACACTGGCGAAACCGTCGCCTGTGCCTATATCGATTTCCCCGATCATTTCGGTTTCTTCCTGCCGCTCGCGGGCATCACCACCGTCAAGCAGGTCCGCGAAAGCTCGTTCGACATCCGCGCCACCAGCCGCATGAACCGGCTCTATGTCGAGCTGCTGAAAGACAATCCTGAGTGGGGCACCACGGCGCGCGCCATGACATGAACCACTTCATGGCGCGCCTGATCTTCTCTTCTTCGCTGAGCGCACCGACATCTTTAACGGCATCGGTCTGTTCACCGACAGCATAGCTCGGATGAGCGCCAAGGACTCGTCCGACACCCACCAGGTGATCGGCGAATTGTTCCGCTCCATGAACACCAAGCGGTCGGACCGAGCGAGTGCCGGCATTCACCGATGGGCCGATGCCTTTCCCTATGTGAATGGCGAACTGTTCTCCGGCAGTGTGGAGACTCCACGCTTCAGCAAAATCGCCCGCGCCTATCTTCTGCATATCGGCAGTCTCGACTGGACGAAGATCAACCCGGATATCTTCGGGTCGATGATCCAGGCTGTCGCCGAGGACGAGGAACGCGGCGCGCTCGGCATGCACTACACGTCCGTGCCGAACATCCTGAAAGTCCTCAATCCGCTGTTTCTCGACGATCTGCGCGCCAGGCTTGCCGAAGCGGACGACAATCCTCGCAAACTGCTCAACCTGCGCAACCGTCTGGCGAAAATCAGGGTGTTCGACCCGGCCTGCGGCTCCGGCAACTTTCTTGTCATCGCCTACAAGGAGATGCGCGCCATCGAGCACGAGATCAACACGCGGCGCGGCGAGGCCGACTTGCGCACGGAAATTCCGCTTACCAATTTCCGGGGCATCGAACTGCGTGACTTTCCGGCCGAGGTCGCGCGGCTTGCGCTCATCACCGCCGAGTTCCAATGCGACGTTCTCTATCGAGGACAGAAGGAAGCCCTACAAGATTTCCTGCCCCTCGACGCTCAGAACTGGATCACCTGCGGCAATGCCTTGAGGCTCGATTGGCTCGGCATCTGCCCTCCAACGGGGACCGGAGTGAGATTGCAGGCAGGGGACTTGTTCAGCACGCCTTTGGACCAGGCGCAGATCGACTTCGAAAACGAGGGCGGGGAAACCTACATTTGCGGAAATCCACCATACAAGGGAAATCAATGGCAGACCGATGAGCAGAAATCCGATCTCAAGGCGATATTTGACGGGCGTATCAAGAACTGGAAGCAGCTAGACTACGTAGCAGGCTGGTTTATGAAATCTGCCGACTACGGAAGCAAGACGCCGACAGTGGCGGCCTTCGTGTCCACAAACTCGATTTGCCAAGGCCGGCAGGTCGATACGCTTTGGTCTCCCATCTTTCGTACCGGCCATGAGATCGTTTTCGCCCATACGTCATTCCAATGGGCGAACCTCGCCAGCCACAACGCTGGCGTTACCGTTGTAATTGTCGGAATCTCCAACCATGCCGGTCCAGCACGACGATTGTTTACGGAATCTGAGAACGGTGAAACCTCCGTCAGATCGGTTCCAAACATAAATGGCTATCTCGTACCGGGACCAAATGTAGAAATAACACCGTTGCCGGCGCCGCCAGACAAACGGGCGGCGATGCAGTTTGGCAACCATACATATTATGGTGTCGACCTGTTGCTTACGCGCGCCGAGGCCGAGCCGATCATCCAAAGGTGGCCTGCCTCAGCCCCATTATTTCGAAACTTTCTCGGAGCGAGAGAAGTAACATCAGGCGTTCCTCGAAAATGCCTTTGGATATCCGACGAAGAGCAGGCTAAGGCGACACAGACTCCCCCCATACAACAGCGCCTGGACCGCGTTGCGGATGCCAGAAGGAAAATTACGCATGACAAATCCGCTCAGGCGCTGGCGGCCAAGCCTCATTTGTTTCGTGAGCAATTTGAAGCAGACCACCATTCCATAGTGATGCCTGCAATCAGCTCAGAAAACAGGCCATACCTGCCTGTAGATGTCGTAGGAAGCAATTTCGTCGTCGGCCACAAGTGTTATGCGCTCTACGACGCGCCCCTTTGGAATATGGCACTCATTGCGTCCCGGCTTCATCTGGTTTGGATCGGCACGGTTTGCGCTCGGATGAGAACCGACTACTCATACTCCAATACGCTCGGCTGGAATACCTTTCCAGTTCCCACACTCACCGAGAAGAACAAGGCGGACCTGACTTGCTGCGCGGAGGGCATCCTGCTGGCGCGCGAGGCGCATTTCCCGGACCCCATCGCCAACCTTTACGACCCGCAGAACATGCCAGCTAACTTGCGCGCGGCTCACGAGCGCAACGACGAAGTACTTGAGCGCATTTATATCGGTCGCCGCTTCCGCAATGACACGGAGCGGCTGGAAAAGCTGTTTGAGCTTTACACGAAAATGGTTGCGTCGTCGGGGGCGGCGACGAAGAAGAAAAAGACGGGGGCAAGCGCGTGACCGACGACAAGAAAACGATTCCTTCCGTTTCGGTTTCCTATGCTCGGAACGGGTCATCAACCAAGGCTAACGCGCTCGGTATGCGGCCGATGCAGGAACGCGCCTATGAACGACGCGGCGAACAATATCTGCTCATCAAGTCGCCGCCGGCCTCCGGCAAGAGCCGGGCGCTCATGTTCATCGCGCTCGACAAGCTCGCCAATCAGAGTCTCAAGCAGGCCATTATCGTCGTTCCGGAAAAATCCATCGGCGCGAGCTTCCATGACGAGCCGTTGACCAAATACGGCTTTTCGGCTGATTGGATTGTTGTGCCCAAATGGAACCTCTGCGACGCGCCCGGCTCGGACAACGGCGGCAAGGTTAATTCCCTCGGTGCGTTCCTCGACAGCGATGATAAGGTTCTGGTCTGTACCCACGCGACTTTCCGCTTCGCCGTGGACAAGTTCGGGGTCGAGAAGTTCGACAATCGGCTGATCGCGGTGGATGAGTTTCACCACGTTTCCGCCGATCCGGAGAGCAAGCTCGGCCAGCATCTCGGCGCGTTCATCGCCCGCGACAAGGTGCATATTGTCGCCATGACCGGCTCATACTTTCGGGGCGATGCCGTGCCAGTGCTCGGCCCGCAGGACGAGGCCAAGTTCGAGCCCGTCACCTACACCTATTACGAACAACTCAACGGCTACGAATATCTCAAGCAACTCGACATCGGCTACTTCTTCTATTCCGGTCCCTATGCCGACGACATACTGAGCGTCCTGGACCCCAACGAGAAAACCATCATCCACATCCCAAGCGTCAATTCGCGTGAGAGCACGAAAGATAAGATCAGGGAGGTGGAACACATCATCGAGGCTTTGGGCGAGTGGCAAGGCATCGACCCCGCGACCGGGTTCCAGTTGGTCAAGCGATCCGATGGTCGTATCCTGCGCATCGCCGATCTGGTCGACGACGACCCTGCGAAGCGCGACAAAGTTTCAGCTGCGCTGAAAGACCCCTCGCAGAAGAACAATCGCGACCATGTGGACATCATCATCGCGCTCGGCATGGCCAAGGAGGGCTTCGATTGGATTTGGTGCGAGCACGCGCTGACTGTTGGTTATCGATCCAGCCTCACCGAGATCGTGCAAATCATTGGCCGCGCGACCCGCGATGCACCGGGCAAAACCCGCGCCCGTTTCACCAATCTGATCGCCGAGCCGGACGCCTCCGAGGAGGCGGTCACCGAGGCTGTAAACGACACGCTGAAAGCCATCGCCGCCAGCCTGTTGATGGAACAGGTGCTCGCACCACGCTTCAACTTCACGCCGAAGAATCCGCAGAGCGGCCCGGTCGAAGGCTTCGATTATGGCGAGGGCGGCTACGACCCGAGCAAGGGTAATGTGGGCTTCAATGAACAGACCGGGCAGTTCCACATCGAGATCAAGGGCCTTGCCGAACCCAAGAGCAAGGAAGCCGCGCGCATCTGCACCGAGGATCTGAATGAAGTCATCGCCGCCTTCGTTCAGGACAAAGCCACCATCGAGCGCGGGCTATTCGACGAGGAACTGATCCCCGAGGAGCTGACCCAGGTGCGTATGGGGAAGATCATTAAGGATAAGTATCCCGAACTCGACGAGGAAGATCAGGAGGCCGTTCGTCAACACGCCATCGCCGCTCTCAACATCACGCAGAAAGCCAAGCAGACTGCGCTTGGCGGAGACGGGGCCGGCGGCGATGACGAGCCGAGCGCCAACACTGCGCTGATCGACGGGGTGCGAAAATTCGCGATGGACGTTCGCGAACTCGATATCGACCTCATCGACCGGATCAATCCGTTCGGCGAAGCCTATGCCATTCTCGCCAAGAGCATGAGCGAGGACAGCCTGAAACAGGTCGCCGCGGCCATCGCCGCGAAGCGCACCAGCCTGACGCCGGAGGATGCCAAAGAGCTGGCCGTCCGCGCGTCGCGGTTCAAGAAGGAGCGCGGCCGGCTGCCCTCGATCGACGCCCAGGACCCTTGGGAAAGACGGATGGCAGAGGGGGCGGTCGCGTTCATGCGCTTCAAGAAGGAGGGCCGCTATGACGGATGACCTCGATCTTGACGAACTGGCGGCTGACCTCGCCGACTTCGCCCCGCAGGAAAAGAAAGGCGGCCGTAGCGCACGCGAAGAGCGCATCATCGCGGGCTTCGAGGAAATTCAGCGTTTCGTCGAAACGCAAGGCCGCGCGCCAGCGCATGGCGAGAGCAACGACATATTCGAGCGGCTTTATGCCGTGCGCCTCGATCGGCTGCGCGGGTTGGAAGAATGCCGTTCGCTTCTCGCCCCGCTCGACAAGCAGGGTCTCTTGGCGAGCGTGGTGACGCCTGCCATCGAGCCGGTCGAATCGATAGATGAGGATGAATTGCTTGCCGAACTAGAAGGCATCGGCGGCGCGTCCGACATTACGGAGCTTCGCCATGTCCGCGCCGCCGCCGACAAGCGTGCGGCCGAGGAAATCGCCAACCGCACGCCTTGCGAGGACTTCGATAACTTCAAGCCGCTGTTCGTTCAGGTGAAGAAAGACCTCGACGCCGGCATACGTCAGACACGGCGGTTCCAGACGATGGCCGAAATCAAGCAGGGCGAATTTTTCATCGTGGGTGGCCAGATCGCCTATGTCGCGGGAGTCGGCAAGGAATTTGTGACCGAGTACGACCGTCGCGATAGCCGGTTGCGCGTGATCTACGACAACGGCACCGAGAGCGATGTCCTATTGCGCTCGTTGCAACGTGCCCTGCACCGCGATGAGGCGGGCCGGCGCATCACCGATCCCACGGCAGGGCCGCTGTTTTCCGGTGAGAGCGAAGACGGCGACTTGGCCAGCGGCACGATCTATGTGCTTCGTAGCAAGTCTGACCATCCGACCGTCGCGGCCCACCGCGATGTACTGCACAAGATCGGGGTCACGGGCGGCGACATTGCGCGCCGCATCGCCTTTGCAAAGCAAGACCCGACGTTTCTCATGGCCGACGTTGAGGTGATCGCTACCTACGAGCTGTTCAACGTCAACCGCACGCGCCTTGAGAACCTGATCCACCGTGTTTTCGATTCGGCGCGCTTGGACATCGAGATTAAGGATCGCTTCGGACAGCCAGTGAGCCCCCGCGAATGGTTTCTCGTGCCGCTGTTCGTTGTCAACGAAGCCGTCGATCGGATCCGAGACGGCACCATCACCGATTACCTGTACGATCCGAAGACAGCAGCATTAGTGCGGGCAGATAAGACCTAGGGGGTGGGTGCATCTGCGTAGAGGCCGTTCCAAACTGACCCACTAATAGATTTTGCCGCTGCATTGGTTGACCAACTGCCGGCCCGATTTCTTTGCCTCAAGCATGCTTAAGGCTGAGCCCGAAGCTGAGCACAGAGCACAGCTTGTAGCTTGCTGCATGCTGTGCTCGCCATCGTCTTCAGCAGACGACGTCGTGTGATGGCGGGGCATGGTCTGGCAGTCCGGTTCCGAGAGCTTATTTCCGGTTCAGCGATCTTTCAGCCGTCCGAGCCGGCGCGCACTGTGCCAGCCGAGTCTCGTGACAGAGTGTCACGTGCTGTGGCACACCCAGATCGCGATCTAGGACGGTTCTGCGTAATTTCGCCGGCATCGTGGCCCTTTGCTACCGGAGAGCAGCGCGAATAGTGTGCCAGTCGACTGCATGTGCTACTTCTGGCACACGGGGCCGCTCAACGCTTGCAGGCCGTCTTCCACCTCGCAAAGGTTTGGGATGCAGCTCCCCTTCAGCGGAACGAGAAAAAGATCCGGTATGTTTGGGCTCGCGCGAGCCTCTCCAATACCGCGACGGACGGATTCTCAAGCCCTCTCTCCAAGCGGCTTACGTAGGTTCGATCAATCTCTGCATCTACGGCCAGAGCCTCTTGGGGATAGTCCGCAACCGACCGTAGCCGGCGAAAATTCCAAGCAACCAGGGCATTCGCGTTCATCCGCGAACGCCAACACTGTGGTGACTGCTAAACCACGGACAATAATGCTAATATCAGTTCGGCGATTCCGATTTGTGGGACAGCATGTATTTAAGGAAGATGGAGCGCCCTATTGGCTTGTTTGGCGCCATTTATTTTGATCACAAGCGATGCAAGCGCCGCAGATGTGACGGGTAGCGTCGATTGCGATCGCACAACGAAGCACCGCTCGATGGTTCCGATTGGTTCTGGCGGTTCTGTCCAGTCAGCCGAACCAACCTCTATCAAGGCGAACTCCAACATTGGAGCGGGCGCTCGGCGAGCCGGAGCGCGAACGGTACCGCTCAGACTTACACGCTTTTTCCCGACAGACTTGAGGCACTCCGTGAGATCGAGTGTGCAGCTGCGATGGAGGAAGTTCAACTAGAAGAAGATTCGGTGATTAACTTGCCCCAGGCGGCTGCCGATTTATCACCTACCGGCGAGTCTAATGACGTTCGCCCCATCAGTAACAATCTTTGATCGAAATCCGGCCAAACCAGAAAAATCACCAAACTCCGCCGACTCCGTGCAATCATGAGGTGCTGATGCATGAGCACAGCGCCTTTGCTTAGAGTTCAGACTTGCGATTTTCTTGGAAGTAACCCCCATGCTCTCTCGTAGATCCTTTTTAGCGGCCGCACCCATCGCGATTGCAACAGTGCAGTCCTCACCCACATTGGCGGCGAACGATGTCGCACTGTTGTTAGACCTGAACCTATTCGATCGAAACGCTGCAACCGAGCATGCGCGTTCGTTGAACGGTCAATTGCGCTACTTCTCGCATGAAGTGTTCGGGGACCCCGCCGGCATCATAATTGAAGACGCTTCAATAAACGGCGTGGAGGATGCCGATTATGCACGCTCAGGAGATTACCCAGCGGGCTGGCGGATGCCGTCGGACCTTTTTCCTGTAAACTGCACCGTAAAATTTAATAAACACGCCGATGGCCGAGGCTCAATACGCCTACGGGGTGCTGATGGCGGAGATTTCTACGTAGCACTTGGATCCAGCCAGCACTTCCCGGTTAGGCAAGGTGAAACTCTGACCGGTTCAATTTCGGTTCGCCTGGTGAACGGAGACCCCTCAATTTTAATGGGCCTTTCGTTGCTCATTGTAGAAGAAGGCGGCGAGGCTATTCCAAATAATCCCGTTTCGGCAATTGCAAGGGTTCAACAACTACAAACCGACAGAGATTGGTGGGCGCAGGTTCAAGCAGTAGCGAGGTCAAACGGCTATGCTACTCTCGCGATAAAGGTCTCAACTGCAGCCAAATTTGATATCACGCTCGATCTGAACTTTCCCCAGTTGGAGAAGCGGCCGTGGCGATCCACATTCTGTGCCGTTTCACGTTCAACCAATGAGGTTTCGCTTTCCACATCGATCGGTTATCTCTCGCTATCGGAACGCTCCCTAATTATCACTGCGGATGCTCCGAGAGCTGTGGCGAACGCTACATTGTGGAACGAGTACGGAAATGACGACAACAGTATTCAGATCCAAATGCGCGAGAGAATTCTTTACGCAAGAGTTGTTTCTGAAGGTACGCCCACCGAGATTCGTCTGGGTGTTATTCCTCCGCTCATGCGGTTTTCGGTCTGTCTGGTTATCGCTACCGAGGGCATCAGCGCATCGCTAAACGGCAAGCGACCGATCTTTGCCGCGTGTGTCGCACCAAAAGGACTAACGATAGCGAAGCTGGGAAGCGGCGCGAACGGCCACTGGAATTCGACTATAGGTCAGATCACACTTTTCAAAGGACGTATCCTCGATGCCGAGATCGCGAGTCGGCGCTATCAGTCGTTTTATGACGATTTCGATCGAGCGGATAATCGCTCAATCGGTCGCTCTCCGACAGGTCAGTTAATCGAAAGGACCGGGAACATCGAAACTGCGATAGTCCAGCGGAAGTGGGTGGCTAACACTGGCGGACTGGCGCTGTCGTTTGCGGGTTACGGCAAAGTCACTTTGGCTAATCCGCCTCGTTACCTTGGCGCCGTTTTGAATTGGACCAAAGGAGTGTCTGGCGGAGCCGCTGGCTTAATCGCGGCAACTAACAATCTCTTAGACCCAACGGATGCTTTGCATACATTGGTTTCGGACCGGGAAGGAATTTTTCAAACGATTGGAAACTCCAAAGTAGAACCGGCACTTACGACTTTTATTTACCCGATCCCAATGAGCCGCGATAATGAGACACCTTACGGCGTAGCATTTTTAGTCAGCTTGAGAGAGGACGCGGTGGTATTCGTCGGCCCCCAAGGCGATTTAGCTCGTCATAAAGACCCTAGCTATACAAAAAGGTTAGGAAAGACAGCGGTTTTTGAACACTATTGGCATGTGAGCCAAGCTCGACCCGAATTTCACGCAGTGGCCGCAAATTGAATTCGCTGGTGTAGTTCTGATCAGCTTCGTTCAGCATAAACTTAGAATTCTCTATCAGTAGCGGTGTCGCGATATCGGCTGGATGAACTTCTTGAGAGGGAATGGCCGAAGGCGGTCTGTCCGGTTGAACTGACAAATTCCAGCGTGTTTAGCAATGATGTGGGAGATGACCAACATGAACATTTGCGCGATCGATTGCTCCAAGGTTGTTGTTTTGTGATGCCGGCTCTCACCCCTATTCCTCAGGTTTGCCCTTGGTTGGGGCAGGCCGAAGCTGCGGCGGCGGCTAGCGCAATCACTTCTAACTGGATAACAGAAGGACCAAATTGCACCCAATTCTCCGAACGCTTACGAACTCTGATTGGAGTGCCCTTCGGAGTGTTCGCGCCAAACGGAACATTGGCGTTATCACTAGCGATGATGGCGATTGGTATCGGTCCTGGTGATGAAGTGTTGGTTCCTGACATTACATTTATCGGATCTGCAAATGCAGTGATCCTCCTTGGGGCAACTCCTATTTTCGTCGACGTGGAGCCGAAGACGTTTCAGATTGACTTAACTCACGCTGAGAGCCTCGTAAGCGGCTCTACGCGCGCGATCATGCCTGTACACCTGTACGGAGCTGCGTGCGATATGACGTCCATCGTCGCGTTTGCCCGGCATCACAATATCCGTATCGTTGAAGACGCAGCTCAAGGCATCGGTGTCGTCCACCGCGAACGACATGTAGGTGGCATTGGCGATGTGGGATGTTTCTCTTTTTTTGCAGACAAAACTATAACAACTGGCGAAGGTGGCTTCGTTGTCTGCAAAGACGAACCGACGTACGACCGGCTACGCTATTTTCGAAACCAGGGCAGATTTAACGCAGGAACTTTTGAGCATCCAGCGATTGGGTACAATTTCCGCATTACGGACATGCAAGCAGCGATTGGGCTCGTCCAACTGAGCAAGCTTGACGAAATCATCCGCCGCAAACGCGCAATCCACGCTTGGTACCAGACAGATTTGAAGGACATTGATGAGGTTCGGTTACTCGGTCCCGCGCCCGACGGAACGCATGTTCCATTTAGGTGTGTATTAATCGCCAGTCGTGCGCGCGCTTTGATGGCCCACTTAGACGCTTGCCAAGTGCAGTCGCGTGGTTTCTTTTATCCAATGCACAAGCAGCCTTGTTTCGCGTCGTACTTCGCGGATAAGGCTTCGTCTCCGTCATTGCGGGATGCTGACTATCCGAATTCAACTTACGGTTATGAACATGGGCTTTGTTTGCCTGTATTTCCCACGTTGCTACGTGAACAGGTAACATACATCACCACTGAAATTGCCCGATTTTATCGCAAGACCGCCTAGCCATCGCGTGACCCATTCATCTCCCTTTGATCGCCCGCCGCAACAACGCCATCACCTCGGCGGCGTCCTAGACAGAGTCATCTCCGCCATCGCCGCCTTGCAGCAGCCTTGATCTGGATCAACGGCGGGCTTCCCATTGGAGCGTCCAATAGGATTGCAGGTCTCTGTTTGCTGTCCGAGTCGCATTTGCTTGCCCGAATTTGCCAGCACAGCGCGGCTACCATGAAGACCTTCGGTATCACGTATCGCTATAGCAGTGACGATGCCGCGATCAGGCCCCCTCTGTCGGACAGTCATGCGGCCTTGCTCCGTCTGGAACGGGGCAATAGCAGCTTCGCCACACTCATTGACCAGGACGAGAGCGTGGTCCAGCAGATCATCCCGGTCGATCTGCGTGACCTGCTCGCTGACAGCGCCGTACCGAAACAAAGACCGTTTGCAGCGGTGCTCGGCTGCTCCGACGCCCGGGTGCCCGGTGAATTCATTTTCAATGAAGGGCCCAATGATCTCTTCGAGGTCCGCGTCGCGGGCAAGGGCCTCGGATTGAGGTGCTTGGAAGTACAAATACGCTCGAGAATCTTGGCGGCAGCCTCAAACTCATCGTCGTGCTCGGTCACAGCGGATGCGGCGCGCTCACGCCCGCTGTCGATGTATTCCTCCATCCGCGTGAATACCTGCCGCTCGCGACCAAGCGTCCGCTCCGCAGCATTCTCGACGGTGTGCTTGTCGTGGTGCAGACGTCCGAGAGGAAGCTGATCGCCACGTTCGGGCCAACTGTCGTGCACCGCCCCAGATATCGAAAAGCCCTCATCGAGACGTCGATTGCCGACGCCGCGCTGGCAGCTTACTCAATCCAGGAAGAACTGAGGACCAACGCCTACACCGGGATCGAAGCGGCTTACGGCGTCTATCTTCTGTAGAGCCGCGCGATCTGGGCCGCCGTTCCCGCGACGCCGACGGACGCACCTCGGGATCTGGCGGCGTTCGTGGATCTCGGCGATGCCATCGTGCAACCAGGGCGCATTGAAGCTCTCGTGAACGACGACGGAATGACAGGGGCGGTTCCCTTCCCAGTCCGGGCTGCAAACGGCTTGGCATGGTCCAGCCGGATTGTTGGACCTTGGTCCTATCGGCGGGCGCGTTTCACTGTATGGTGATGCGCTTTGAGACAAGATCTCGGCGCAACTGTTTGCCTGCACACAGTCTACAGCGCAGGCTGTCTCGGGTTTCCGATGAGGACTAGGGAACACGTGGTGGCGAAATGGTCGTGAGCCTTGCTTAGAAGATGGAAGCCGGCTTTAGGCCGCGGGAATTTCGACCTCGGTAGCCACTCGAACAGCAGTCTCAATCTCCGCATATAGATCAACGGCGTGCTCCGGCGCGGCGATTGATATAACGAGGGTATAGCGTCCCCTGTCGGTCACCCGTTGCTGTCCTACGTGCGATTTCCACCAACCGCCAACCGGATAAACCGCGACTGCATCATGGCCAGCTAAGTCGACCGCGTGACCGCGCCACAGATCGCAATGGAGCGACCCGGCTTGCACGGCTTTTGGACCAAGCAACCAGCAGTCGGCTTCCTTGTCAGCAGTGGTCCCATCCTTATCTTGCGCAGCGTTGATGCGCGCCCGGAATGCTGCGTCGGTCTCGGTCCGCTTCTTGATCGCGAAACGTAGGCCGAAAGATCGATACGTTTCGGGTCGCGTGGCGGCGCGGCCCGTCAGGTTTGGCTCGATGAAGTAGGAGAGCGTCACCTTCATGGTGACGATCTCATTCTCGAGCTGCTCCAGCGCCGCCCGCGGCCAGGGCAGATCATAGAAATGCATTTCGTTGAATACGCCGGTGCGTCCATCCTTGCCGAAGGCGAAGGGTTGGATTTCCGCTTCCGCGACTAACGTTACGTCGTTGCTGGCAGATAAGATCGCGCGCTCGAGATCCGGCACGCCGTAGCCCACCTCGCGAAGGAGTTTCTGCCGATCGGCCTTCGAGATTGTTGTCTTCCAGTGCGCCCCGCTGCCAATAAGCTTCTTTCGAATTGGCTCCGGCCAAGTCGCGCTATCTACGGCAAGGGCCCGATGCGTCTCCGGCCATCGTTCAGATAGGGCTGCCTGAAGCCGACCAGCAAAGTTGCCTGCCAACCCGGCTGCCGCGCTCGTCGCCCAGAAGGGCACCAGAGGCTCGGTGATAACGTCTGATCCGGTCGCAAGCAGCGAGACTGCCCGATGCCATCCGCAGAAGCCGGTATCGTCGGATAGCATGTTTCCGGCCTCGAACAGCACCTCCGGCTTGATCGGCGTCAGATCGTCGGGCAGTGACTGAGACCCGCGGCTGAAAGGGCTGCGGTGGTTGGCGGGTACGACCGGCTCGAGAGCTGGCGGTGGGGCCGGTGCTTGCTCCTTGCGCGTGAAGCCGCCGATCGTCAGCGCGTTCCAACTCTGCGCAGGATCCTCAAGCGGTTGCAACGGGACCACGTCGACCATCATCCCGCCTGAAACGTTGCCCGTCGCGACCAAAACGAGCCGCTTTGGTGCTCCAGACGCAGGCACACCATCGGCCGGGTCGCCGGGCATTGAGCCTGCGGCGACTTGATCGAGTGCCCCGCTCCAACTCGATGGCCGGTTCGGCGGAAAGTCGATTGCGGAGTTGGCAAGACAGAATGAGCGTGTCACGTTTGGTCGTTCGATTTCGACCTGCGCAACGGCACCTTGGGTGACCACTCCGTAGCTTGGTGGCTTAGTCGGCGGGAAGCCCTGCGGCGGGAGCAGCTTCATGGATTCCACGCCGTGGGTGAGCTCCAATGGCTCCGCTCCGTTCATGTGCGGCTCAAGGTCGCCGTAGAGAATAAGACCGGCGACGCCCGTTCCGTGGCCCCCGTCAGGCGCGTGATCGTCCGTTCCCCAAGCCGCATCGTAGGCCCATGCGCCTTTCAGGCCGGCCGCGATGAGGGGGTGCCCGGCCGCAACTCCGGTATCGAGCGTGCAGACCACGGACGCGTCATCTGGCGTCGGCACCACGCGTTCGGCGAGCTCGGCTACCCAATCGTGCTGCCCCAGCCCGCCCTTGCCGCGGTCCAAGAAGGGCTCGATGGTGCCGAGCGCACGTCGGATTTCATTGATTGCCCCGGCCACTCGCGCCGCGAAGTCGGCGAGCGCAGGCGCGGCAGCGTGGACGAAAACGACGGTCGTGTCGGGGAAGAGGAGGCGATCGGCATGGACGTCGAGGTTAGCAGCGCGTGCGAGATCAGCGACTCGTTCAGCTCGGCCCGGCCCGCGCTGGACCCAAAGTTCCCACCAGACGACGTCCGGTACGTTGAAGTCGACGTCACCGACGAAGAGCGATCCGACGGGGGCGGCCGCGATCGTTTCGACGACCTCGAAGCGATCAATGTCAGGACGTCGCGCGTTGCCTGGATCGCGCCCGTAGTCCCTGATGCGGCCCTGGAGGAAAGTGCGGGCATCGTCGGGTACGAACAACAGCGCACTCTCTGTGCGATCGTCTCTTCGCTCGGTTCTTAGGACCACGATCTCTTGCACGGGAAAATCCAGCGTCGTTGGCACCTTCGCCGCCTTGATGCGTGACCCTTCGTCGGGCGGGCGCGTCGAAACCTCGACCACTGTGCCCGGCTTCAACCCTTCGATTCGCAAGCGCGCATCAGCGGCCGGCGCGGGCAGCGCGCCCAGTGCATCCGTTAGCTGATCGAGCAGGGTGTCGGCGTGCGCAGCATAGTTCTCGCGCAGTGGCTTTCGCTGCTGGGCGCGCGCCGGATATTCGTACTGCGTCGCTTCCCGAAATGCATCGATTGAGATGTGCGGACGATCTCGCGTCCCGTAATCTTCAGGCCCCGCCATTTGACCCTAACCCTTGAGCATAAATGTTCCATCCCTCCGGCAGGCGATGGGTGTCGCTACCGCCGGCGGAATTTGCCCTTCAGGGTCTGACGGTTCTGAAGCGCGCGCCCGAGAGCGTTCGGCAACACCTTCGAGCCGCCTTCGAGAATTGCGTCCTTAACAACCGCATCGGCCGCACGGACGAGCTCGCCCTGACTTAACCCGTCGAGCGCGGACTCGACGGACGACCACGAGCCGCTGAGTTTGAAGTTTCCAAGTCGCCGCTCGAGGATCGCGCGCGCCGCTTGCCCATCCGGATAGCTATACTCAATTACCTCGTCGAACCGCCGCGCTAGCGCCTCGTCGAGGATCCCCACGTGGTTAGTGGCGGCGAGCACCAGACTGTCGGTCGAGTTGGGCTCCTCCATGAAGGCGAGCACCGAGTTGAGCACGCGGCGGATCTCGCCCACGTCGTTCGGATCGCCTCGATGCGAGCCGATCGCGTCGAACTCATCGAGTAGGTATACGCCCCGCATTTGCGCGATCTGATCAAACAGCAGGCGCAACTTCGCAGCCGTTTCGCCGAAGTAGCGACTGAACAGTGCTTCGAGCCGGACAGTGAATAAGGGCAGGTGCAGTTCACCTGCCAGCGCGGACGCTGTCATAGTCTTGCCGGTGCCTGGCGGGCCGACCAGCAGCATGTGGGTGGTCGGGGCCTGTCCATGGTCGCGCAGTCTCGTTCGTTCCTGCTGCTGGCGTACAATGCGGCTTAGACGCTCCCGCACGTTCTCCGAAAGGACCATGCTAGCGAGCGTGACCTTGGGGTAGGTGCTCTCGACGAGACCCTGCAGCTCGCCGCGCGGGCGCGCGAGCGGGATTGGCGTTTGGCCGCTGGCCGGACGACCGCTCCGTTGCTGGTTGCGGGCTTTCTGGACCAAACGTTTGAGCTTCTCGGCTTCCTCGGCGTGACCTTGCCGGGCCTCTTGCGCCGCGACCTGAAGGGCGATGGAAAGAAACTGCTCTACGTCGCCCTCGATATGAGAGTTGAGGAGAGCGAATAGGTGCTTTGTCGACATGCTCCCCTCCTTTCTTGTTGGGGGTTAATATAGGCCTGAACGCACTTAATACCCGGTTCAGAAACCCAGTTAATGCGGGCTTAGGCTAGCCATTGGCCTCTTCTTTGACTTCTTAGCCTAGCCGACTGATTCCGCCCAGCACTCGCGCATAACTGCCAGCCGAGACTTTCGTTCTACTTCGGCGCGAAAGAGACGCAAGCCGACAAGTCTGTGGTGCTTTTCGTGGTCCATTTCGAAAAGCGCGCAGAGAACAGTAAGTATATTCAATGTGATGCGCACATAGTGCGATGCCCTCTTGCGCACCAACAATTAGCTCTCGGATCGTCGATCTCGAAAGCGCGTCAACGTAACGGCCGGGGTAATCGGGCCGACGTCATGCTTCAAGTTGACCTTGGATATGATAGGAACAAAATAGGAACACGTGGGGCCGATTCGGCTGCTGTGGATTGTGGGCATTACGAAGACAACGCCAGACGGCGACGAACGCGGATAGTCTCACCCTGCTGATTCGGATATTTGACCGCGATGTACGAAGCTCGAAAAGTCTGCAACTTCGTTCTCGCGCGCTACGATGCGCAGCGATTCCAACTGAGCAATCTCCGTTTGAACAAGCTGCTCTTCTTCATGCATGCCGCGTCGCTCGCTACACGCCAGGACGGTCTAATCCGAAACCACTTCGAAGCGTGGCAATACGGTCCGGTTGTGCGGCCGGTTTTCGATGCGTTCAAAAAGCACGGTGACCGATGGATTACTGAGCCAGCGACCTTCTTGGACTATGCCACGGGCCAACATCGCTCGATCCCATTCGACGACATTCGCCCAGAAGACCGCGAACTGATCGATGCGGTCTTTGCGCAGTACTGTGGGTTTTCAACCGGGCAGTTAGTCGCTCTATCGCACGAGCCCGGTGGTCCGTGGGACTTGGTGTATCGAGCGCACCTTGCGGACCGCACAGCGAGTCCGCGTATCCCGAATGATCTGATTCGGCGTCACTTCGCTGGGGAGGTCAAGTCCTCATCTCGACATTAAGTGGGAAACCGTTCGACTCGACGGAATCGTGCCAATGATCCACTATTGCGGACGAAGGAGATTCGTCCCATGGCAAGTCGTGGAAAAACTTTCGAGTTGCTAGATTTTCCGAAGTTCGCCTATCCGTCCGTCGTCGGAATGGACGCCGTTCTGACGTCGCAGAATGTGTCCGACCGTTTGGGCGGCGGCGGGTTCATGTCGTACGCAGCGATATGGCCGAGAATGGCTGCAATTGTTGGCGGTCACGCCAACGATGCCTTTATTGAGAAGGAATTCGGCTTCTACGACGAAGACTGGAAGAACGAATCCATCCGCGATGCAGTTCGACTTCTGCGTAAGCATTTTGGCGGTCGCGGCACGTGGTACTCACTCCCAACAAAGCCGATCTCTGTGCTCGGGTTTTTGTTCAAGCCGAGTATCAAGGGAATTTGGTTCGTTGATGGTCGGGCTTATGCGGTGCTCATAAATGCTCGCAAACGCCAGCGGTTGTTTCCGGACCATCTTCGGTTTCTTGCTCGCGGCGTTTATGAGCTGCATTGCATCGATGATCCGAACGACCCGACGCCGCTTATCATTGATCTTAGCGAACATGACTTGGGTGAGGGGCGGTCGCTGAATGTTCACGAAATGCCGGTCGAGTCGGCTATTTCGCTGGACGAGTTCGATGCGGCCGTTCGGGAATTCGTGAAGGCGCTCGAACTTGCCGGTGTCGCCCGCGCTTTGCCGGACGGGAGCATCATCGATCTCTTTCGGAAGCGCTAGCTGTTCGGAGTTCAGAACGAATGAGCCCGGCACTACTGCCGGGCTCTGTTCTTTGACGGGGTCGGGGGGCGAATCCCTCTTGCTGCACGCTTCATCTCCCGCCTCGATCCGATCGGCGGTCGAGTTTCGGCACTCTAGATTCGCGCCCCGCACAATCCGCTCATGATCGCGATCGCGACCAGCCGCCGGCCACGAGCCCGGTTGCCCAGATCCGGTTGGCGATCGTGGTGGTCACGCCGTGCGCGATCAGGACGCCGCGCAAACCCGATGCGAGATGGGCGAGGACGAAGAACACGCCGAGCGCGTAGTGCGGCACCGGGCGGATGCTCCCGGCATCGTGGATCAGGCCAACAGGTGCACCCGACGCCCAGGCCCAGTTGGTATCGATGTGGTGCACGGCCCGCGCGGAGACCAGTGCCGAATTCAGATGGGTGACGATGAACGCGGCGAGGTAGATGCCGGAGCCGATCTGAAACACGCGACGCGAGAGCTACCTTAGATTGCAATCCTGTGATATGAATGATTTCGACGATCGCATTCATTTATCGGTAAAAGGCCGGGGTCCGCATCGGATTTGCCACCTCAGGAGCGCTGTGATGCTGTGGAAACACTCGCTTGAATCGCAAGTCATTTTAGCAAAAAAACATCTTAAGGCTTTCGAGGGTAAGTCTACCGAATTTAGGCAGTATTCCGCTCGTCAAGTCGACGCTCTTAAGTTACTCGGCGGGGCCAACGCGGCATTACTAACCTCGACTGCGCTTTTCTTAACGTCCACTGCCGCGCCCAAAGTTGTCTTCGCGAGATTGATCGCAAAACTATGCTTTCTGATCTTTGCTATCGGACTAGCGCATTTTGCATACGCTTATTGGCGCAACTATCATTGGGAGCGAACGATCGATGTTATTCTCTTGGATTACCGCGCCGATGAAGAGCTAAACCTAAATGACTCTCGCATAAGCGGTGCGGCGGAAGATAGCCGACCGGTGGGCCCAGCTACGGCCATCTCTCTACTTTGCCTTTGCCTCGGCGGCGGTGTAGCCCTCGTCGGATTCTTATTGTTCGTCTAGCCGACGCGATTTCGGAAATGGTAGCTCCCGCTCGGCTCGGGTCCGCCCTTTGAACTAAATCGAGATCAGCAGTGCGAGGCGATGGCAAGGCGTATGGTCGACTTCGCTAGGCACAAGCGATAGCGCTGGATCAACTTACACGGTTGTTGGAGAGATTTGAGAGGGGCGTCCATGGCATTTCCCAATTCAGTGTTCTGGCATCGTGCTCGGCGCGCAATCGCGTCGGGATCACCGGTTCTCCTAGCCAGCGGCTTGGTCATCGCAGGTTTTGCAGCCACGAATGTTAAAGCGGGATTGGGTCTAGGTAATGCACTCGTATGGGGAGTGTTGGTCCTTGCGATCCTGCTCTTGTTATTTCAAATGCGCGCGGAGTATCGGAAGCGGACATACGACCCGACTTGGGTGCTGAAGTTTGTAGATTACTTTCATGAGGACACAATGCGGTCTGTAAGGTGCCATGCATCGGACTACCTAAAGACCAATGCAGCCCAGGTCGCGAACTGCGAGTCTACCGATATAGATGATCTTCTAGATTTCTTTGATCAAGTTGGGTTTTACCTCCAAGGAGACCAAATAACGGCGGAAGCAGCGCACCATGCATTTCATCATTGGATAAGGGGATATTGGTCCGCAGCGCGCGACTACGTTAGGGCAAAACAAAATGACGAGCCGTGCCTTTGGGAGTTTGTCGAAGTTGTATTCGACATGACTGATCAGATAGAGCGGGAGAGGTCCAAGGGCACGGGCGTGGGTCTCTTGGACAAAGAAGGAATCGCGATGTTTCTGGACGAAGAGATCGAATCCACGTGCGGATCCAATGACGAAGATCAGGCTGACGATTCTGCTGTCCAATGATTTGATTGGTTGGCTCGGGCTCTTATTTCTCCGTTGACCCTACCGGCGTCACCGCCTGGCTTGAGGCCCTTGAACACGTGCTTGTCACCGTCCGCGAGACGTCGCGCGATGGTGCGATCCCTGCGGCGCCGGATGCAAGGCCGACGTCAGACCGGCCCGCGACCGCGCACCGGTCGAGCCATCGCCGCCACGCGCGGCGCTGGACCGAGGGCCGCATCATCGACGAGCTGCATCGCCGCGGGATTTACTGGTAGCCCGGCACCTGCCGGCTACTTTGCATGGGGTTATTTTCGATATTTTGGTGAGAGCCGCAGCCGCAGGGCGGGATGAAGGTCGCTGCGATCAGAAAACGAAAGCGCCCCCGGATCGGATCCGGGGGCGCGCTTTGCGTTGAGCGTGTCGAATGCGTTGGCTGTGTTACTCGGCGACCGTCTGCACGACATTGCCGATCGGCCGGCCCGTTGCGATCGGCTTCTCGGTCTTCGCCATCATCGCGTCGTATTCGGGCAGCGTCTCGATCTGGGTCTTGGCCTTCATCCAGACCACCTTGTAGCCGCCCGCCTTCAGCTTGCGCAGCAGCGTGGGCAGTGCCTGCGCGGTGTGCTTCTGCAAATCGTGCATCAGGATGATGCCCTTGTGCTCCTTGTCGAGCTTGGTCATCACGTTGTTGATCACTTCGTCCGAGCTCTTGGACTTGAAGTCGTTGGAGTCGACGTCGACCGAGAACATCGCGATGTTGCGGGTGCCGAGATAGGCCGTCGTCGCCGGGGTGTGCGCCAGCGCCGGGAAGCGGAAGAACGGAGCGGGGTTCGCACCCAGCGCCAGCTTCACCGCGCTAAAGCCCTTCTCGATCTCGTCCTTGGCCTGCTGCTCGGTGATCTTCTTGCCGGCCAGGTGTGCGTGTGACCAGGTGTGGGCGCCGATGGTGTGGCCGGCGGCGGCGACCTGGCGGAGGATATCAGGGTGATAGGTGGTGTGCAGGCCGATCGGGAAGAACACCGCCCTGGTGCACTCGTCCGCCAGCGCCTTGAGCACGGCGGGCGTGGTCGGCCACGGGCCGTCGTCGAAGGTCAGCACGACCTCATGGTCGGTCAGGAAGTCATACTGCTTGTACTGCAGGAAGCCGAAGCCCGGGCCGCCAGTGGTGTCGACCACGACGGTGCGGCTGATGCCGAGCGCATCGGGATTGGCGCATTTGGGCATGGCCGCGACCGGGGCGGGCGCCGCCGGTGCGGGGGCTGCGGCCGGGGCTGCCGCCTGGGTGGCATCGGCGCGCTTCGACAGCGCGGCGGTCGTCTCGACATCGTCCTTGGCAGCCTGCTTTGCCGCTGCCGCAGGGAGCGGATCGGCCTTGGCTGCGGCAGTTGTCTGCGGAGGAGCCGCGTCGGCACGCGGGGAGGAGGTCCAGAACCACACGCAGGCGATCACGATCGCCGCTACAACACTGGCCAGCATCAGGCCCAACGCACTACGCATCGCTAACACTCTCTTGGAACTCGGGATACGCCACAGCCGCAACGAGCGATTAATGCCAACAAGGTCTTAACGCGATCCCAACAAGGCGCCGGAAGGACAACAAAAAGCGGGCCTTACCCGTGCGTGATGATCGTCACAGTCTTCAGACGCGCTGCCGTTCAGGATCGGACGATCGAACAACGGGCCCCGCCATTTGCGGCGCCGATGGGAGCCGATCATGACCACCGTCTTCGAAAGTCAGGTTCTAGGGCGTGCAGTTCGCAGCGTCGGCGTCGCGCTGGCCTTTGCGGCCACCGTTTCCGTGCTGTCGTCGACCGCGAGCTTTGCGTTCAGCGCCGAAGCGCAGCAGATGTGCTCGGGTGACGCGTTCCGCCTGTGCAGCGCGGAGATCCCGAACATCCCCAGGATCACCGCCTGCATGGTCAGGAATCGCTCCCAGCTGAGCAGCGGCTGCCGGGTGGTGCTGGATCGCGATCTCGCCGCCCAGCGCAGGGCCGCCGCGGAGTGATTTTTGCGCGGCATCTGACGGGGCAAACCTGCGGCGACGAGACGCAGGCCGTCTCCGGATGGTCATCCCGGGGCGGAACCTGCCGATCGCCCCCGGTTTCAAGCTTCTTCGCGGCCCTGAAACGCTATAGAACCGGCGTTGCATTCCTTAGAGGCATTGAAGATGACACGATTTCTGGTCGCCGTCGTTCCACTGGTTCTGTTGACGTCGGCCGGCTCGGCACAGCAGCAGGGGCGTGATGCCTGCTCGCGCGACGCCTCGCGGTTCTGCCGCGCCCATCTCAGCGAGGGCGATCAGGTCGTGCTGGCCTGCCTGAAGGAGCATCGCAGCCGCCTCAGCAAGGCCTGCCAGCAGACGCTCATCGATAACGGGCAGTAGCTTCAATCACCGTCGTTCCGGGATGCGCGCAAGCGCAGACCCGGAACCTCGAGATTCCGGGCTCATGCTTCGCATGCCCCGGAATGACGACTGAGACTACGTGCTGCTGCCCGCCGCGGTCGCGACCACCGGGATCACTTCCTTGGCGGCGCGGTCCGGGGTCTCGTCCTTCCAGCGCACCGAACCGAACGGACGCTCCAGCATCCGGCGCACGCGGATCGGCTCGGCGCCGATGTGGAAGTCGGCCGCCTTCTGATGCAGTTCGCGCTCGATCTGGGTGGCGCGGTTGCGCTGGCGCAGGAAATCCAGCCAGGTCGGGCAATGATACCGCTCAGTCCACAATTCGGGATCGGCGATGTCGCGCGCGATCGACCAGCCATAGGCGCCGTTGCGCTGGCGGCTCAGCTGCACGTCCTGCATCACATTGTGGAAGGCACGCGCCTTGTCCTGCGCCACCCGGTATTCGATCTCGACCACCAAGGGCCCGCTGCGCCCGGTCAGTTGCAGCCGCACCTCGGGATCGGCCAGTGTGTCGGTGGCGTCCTCGTTGCGCGCGCCGACCGGCGGCATCCTGAGCCAGATGCCGAGCACCGGCGACAGCAGCATCAGCCCGGCGGAGATCAACAGCGCCATCTCGACGCCGCCGAGGTCCGTGATGCGGCCCCAGCACCAGCTTCCGATTGCGATGCCGCCGGCGATCGAGGCCTGAAAGGCGGCAAGCGAACGGCCTGCGACCCAGCGCGGCGCCGAGAGCTGCACGCCGATATTGAACAGCGCGATCGCAAGCATCCACACCGCGCCGGCAACCACCAGCGCGGCGGCGGTGAGCACCGGCTGCTTGCTCACGGCGACGATGGCGATCGCGACGCCCATCAGCAGCGCGCAGGTGCGCACCGCGGCTTCGCCGCTGAGCCGGCTGCGGATCTCGCTGATGTTGAGCGCGCCGATCACCGCGCCCATGCCGAAGGCGCCGAGCATGATGCCGTAGGTCTGCGCGCCGCCATGCAGCAGGTCGCGCGCCACCAGCGGCATCAGCGCCGAGACCGATCCGCCGATGATGCCGGTCACCATGGTGCGGGTCAGCACGATCCTGATCGACGGCGAATTGGTGATGTAGCGCACGCCGGAGACGATGGCGCGGTTCAGCCGCTCGCGCGGCAGCCGCGACGGCTCGCTGACGCGATTCCACAGGAACAGCACGGCGAGCAGCGGCAGATACAACACGGCGTTGGCGGCGAATGCCGCCACGGCGCCTGCGGAGGCGACCACGATGCCGCCGATCGCCGGGCCGAAGCTGCGCGCGATGTTGTAGCTGATGCCGTTCAGTGCGACCGCGGCGGGCAGCGTCTCCGACGGCACCTGCTCGCTGACCGAGGATTGCCAGGCCGGACCGAACAGCGCCATGCCGCTGCCGACGACGAAGCAGAGCGCGAGCAGGATGTTCGGCGTCACCAGATTGAGCCAGGCCAGCACCGTCAGCGTGGTGGCGCCGGAGAGTGCGATCGCCAGCGACACCAGGGCGACGATGCGGCGGTCATGCATGTCGGCGATGGCGCCGGCCGGCATCGCGATCAGCATCACCGGCAGCATCAGCGCGGTCTGCACCAGCGCGACCTGGTCGGCCTCCGCGGTCATCTGGGTCATCGCCCAGGCGGCGCCGACGCCCTGGATCAGGATGCCGAGATTGGAGAGCAGGCTGGCGAGCCAGATTCGCCTGAAGATTGAATGCCGCAACGGTGCAGTGATACTGTCGGGTCGATCAGGCGGTGCGGTCATATCCGGTTCCGGTTGGCCTGCTATGGCTGTTGAATGATTCCAGCTGCATCAACTGATGCCCGCGAAACGCGTGTCCTGTCCAGCGTTTACGGTATCCTTACGGGCTGTAGGACACAGCTAAAGCACTGAAAGACCTGAGGAAGGGGACCGATGGCGCTGTCGCGGCGAACAATCTTGCAAGGGGCCGGCGCGCTGTCCCTGCTGTCCGGCCGTCTTGCTGTCCCGGCCCTGGTTCAGTCGGCCCTGGCTCAGCCGGCGCCTGCCGACGACATCCCGCCGATCCTGTTCGTGCATGGCAATGGCGATCACGCCGCGCTCTGGCTGACGACGCTCTGGCGGATGGAATCCAACGGCGTGCCGCGCGAGCGCATGGCCGCGATCAATTTCACCGATCCCTTGGCGCGCACGGACGACAAGGTCGAGCAGGCGGGCCGCTCCTCGACCGAGGATCAGCGCCGCGAGCTCGCCGAGGCGGTCAGGGAGCTGAAGCAGAAGAGCGGCGCCGCACGCATCGCGCTGGTCGGAAATTCGCGCGGCGGCAATGCGATCCGCAACACCATCAAGAATGGTGGCGGCGACGACATCAGCCACGCGGTGCTGTGCGGCACGCCCAATCACGGTGTGTATGCCTCGGACGACGGGCTCGGCAACGAGTTCAACGGGCGCGGTCCGTTCCTGCGCGGGCTGAACGACGGCGACAGCGAAGTGACTGCTGGCACCGCATTCATGACCTTGCGTAGCGATGGCCTCGACAAATATGCGCAAGCCGACGGCCGCTTCATCGGCAAGCCGGGCACGCCGACCAACGTCACGGCCGAAGGTCCGGCGCTGAAAGGCGCGACCAACCTGGTGCTCGGCGCCGTGGATCATCGCGAGACCGCGTATCATCCGCGCGCCTTTCGCGAGATCTACAAATTCATTGCGGGGCACGAGCCGTCGCGCATCGAGATCGTGCCGGAGACGGCGGTGAGGCTGAGCGGCCTCGTCACGGGCACGCCCG
>NZ_JACMYP010000099.1 GCF_020889705.1 Bradyrhizobium altum
GCCCGTCGGATGCGTACTGTTTATGTGAAGTATCGAGGTATTGAAATCACCATCAATGAGTTGGAATCGTTCGTTTGGCGTTACAGCTTCATACTTAACGGCAGAAGTGTCGTTGGAAAGACACGAACCAGTATGAAGCTCCTAGCGATCCGCCGTGCCAAAATGCGGATCGATCGAGAACTGAAGCGCGGAGAGGCGGCAGACATGAGCGATTCCCGCCACGAGACGGAGGACTAGCCGGATCCTGGCCACGGCAAAGCGGTACTCGCTAGCGGTGGCCTGAGGAACGACGTGGGAGAGGCGAGTTGCAGTGGCCTGCTCGCTCGTCGAGTCTACATGCAATGTTCTGACCGCAGCCGGACTATTAGCGGTGCGGAGGCGCTTCGTTACTCCTTGTGGGACGCTTGCGGCTACTGAAAAGGGAAGCTCAATGAACAAGAACGGGCCGCAATCGCGGAAGCGCGCCAGATGTTGGCTATCGAGCGGAACTGGACCTCCGATCGACATGCAGACGCCGTGCAGCGAAAGGGGATAGTCACGGCGCAACCGTTCCAGCGCGCGATGTGGCGGCCCACCCGCGCCCATGTAGTTCTCGGCGTGAACCTCAAAGAAGCCGCATCGCTCCTTTTCATCTAGGATGGCTGGAAGATGATCTGGCTTAAAGCTCGTTCCTGCAACGCCACCGATTGACAAGGAAACGCGGAGGAGATCCGTGGCAACCGTCTGGAGCTTCATCGCTGACTTCACGTTGCTTCTCCGCGCTATTCAGTTCTAAGCCCTGGACCGATGTCTTAGACCGGCTTCAGCGAGCCGTGCTTGCCGCCAGGTAGCTCGATGTTCGTGCAGGTGCCGCCCTGGACGAACTTCCACGCGTTTCCTTGGAAGTCGATGGTCGAGGTGCCCTGGCAGGTCGTGCCGGGCCCGGCGGCGCAATCGTTCTGGCCCTTCAATGCGACGCCAAAGCACTTCTCTTTCTTGGCGGCGATAGCTGCCTCGGCTTCAGCATTCGTTAAAGGTGCTGCAACGGCCAGCGTTGAGAGCGCGGTTGAAACGGCGCTCGCGATCACGAGCGAGCTAATGGCGGTCCTGGTAGACATGGAAGTTCTCCTTTTGGGTTGGGCAACGGGCCCACCGTCTCGTTCGCTGAGGGCGAGTTCGTCGTTACGCAACGCGCTTCTCACGTGTCCGTGAGGAAGCCGGCCGGGCGCGTAATGCTCTGTGAAGGCGCTTGCCATATGCCAGCAGCACACGAGACGTTCCGTCCACGCTCAAGACGCGCCGCCGTCGGGCAATGAGGCTGTTTCTTATTTGGCGACGCATTTTGGTCGCTGAAATCAAACCTGCTGGACGTAGTTGAGCTGAGCCGCTTTGTTTTCGGGGCGGACGCGACGCACGACATCTCGATGACGGGCATCAGAAGCACTTCGGTGTCCGAACCGATCGAGGGAAAGCGCAAGCTTACTGAGATTATCCTTGTCTTAGCTGCGACTGGTGGGCATGGCAGCTTTCGATGATCGCAGCCGGCCCTTCCGCGTTAACATCAATGTTGACACGTCAACTAGGATTGACAGGCTTGAATGATGGTCGGGCGATACGTTTGGCAAAAATCCAGCTAACAAGTTTCGTCTTAGGCGTAATCACCTGGCCGCCAAGGTCCCATTGAACAGGATTGTCCATCCTTGACGTCCATACGGCACAAGGAAATCTATTCAGGTCGTGGGGCGCCGCCGGCGTGCCGAAGCCCCGCACGAGTTGTGGATTGGCGACGAGAATGTGCCGATAGGATAGAACATTCCGGGCGACCATCGTCTCGTGAACGATCGTGCCGACTCTAAGTGCCACGTCGATTCCGTCCTCGATCAAGTCCATGCGGCGCTCGGTCGTGTAAACCTGAACCTGGATTTCGGGATACTTGTGCTGGAAGGAGTTCAGTAGACTCCACCATGGCTCGAACGCTTGTGGTAACGACAAGCGCAGCCGGCCCTTTAGGCGTGCTTGGTCACTTGTTACAGCTTGTTCGGCCTCCACTAGTGCCTCGATACTGCGTCCGGCATGCTCGTACAATCTCTCTCCGGCGTCCGTAAGCTTCGTCCCACGCGTTGACCGCTCGAGCAACTGTACCTTGAACTGCAACTCTAGCTCACGTATTCGACGGCTCAACGTTGGAAGAGGAATTCCGAGGCGGACCGCCCCCGCGGAGAGGCTACCTGCCTGAACAACTGCGACGAACATGCGCACTGCATTGAGGTCCATGCAGCACCCTACCATATTCGAGAGGAAGGTTGTCAAACTAGGGTCTTCATTTTCGCTTTCGGCGCGCTACGAATTAGATGCCGGACGAAGAGGCGTTTCGCCGCAATAACAATGAAGATCATCATGACCGTTTTGTCCGCAATGTCAGTAACGCTAGCGAGCTCGACGGCGTCTGCTCAAACGACATCAACGGTGTCGTCAACCGTCAACGTTGATAACTACAGCCGTGCTCAGACCGATGTGTACTTTGGGGGCACAGTCAAAAATGGTGGGTTCGGGAAATTTGTCCACGGCCGTGAGCTCGCGCCACCCGTCAAGCAAGGCATTGTGCGTCCAAACCGCGATACTCTGTATTCGTTTGGGGTGTTCGACTTCGATGCCGGGCCTGTCACGATTACGTTGCCGGATGGCGCTCCGCGCTTTATGGGGATGCAGATCGTCAACGAGGATCAATTTACACGAGCAACATTCTATGAACCGGGCGTGCACGTTCTAACGCGCGAGTCGGTTGGGACTCGGTACGCCATTGTTGTTGTTAGATTCTTGGTCGATTTTTCAGATCAGGCGGAAATACAAAAGGTCCATGGCTTGCAGGATGCGATCGCGTTTCGCCAAGAGCACACTGGCATATTTCAAGTGCCGGACTGGGATCAGGCAAGCCTTAACAAGATAAGGGCTGCATTCATTCAGCTAGGGACGACAGTCTCCGATACGCGCAGTATGTTTGGCGCCACCAAACAGCAGGTTGATCCTGTAAAGCATCTGATCGGAAGCGCGATGCTGTGGGGCGGTAATCCCGAGAAGGATGCGATTTATCTTCCGATCGTTCCGGAGCGAAATGACGGCGCTACCATTTACAGGCTGACGGTCGGTGATGTTCCCGTCGACGGCTTCTGGTCGCTTACCGTGTACGGTAGCGATGGTTTCCTAGAGGCCAACTCGACCAACACCTACTCGGTGAACAGCCTTGACGGCAAAAAGATCAAGGCGGCATGGTCACCATCCAGTTTGGTGGATGCGACGGTAACATACCAAACTGCATCCCGATCACGCGTGGCTGGAATTATACTGTACGCATGTTTCGCCCGCGGTCCGAGATCATTGACGGAAAGTGGAGCTTTCCGGCGGCCAGGCCACTGACTTGATCTAGATGCGAGTGGAGCGGTGCGTATTTGCCGACAGCAGCACGCTGTGCGGCGAGTGCGTTCTCATGCAGGCGCTCGCTTGGTACTCATACTGATCCAAATCTGAACGATAGGACGACTGAGCGGGTCGTCGATCATCAACGAGACATCCAAATCGCCGATGTCTCGATTCGTATACCGATCCAAGAACGGTGTGACCTAGCGTAGTTCGCCTAGCCATAAGACCGGTAACACGCTCGTGCCGTCGTTGGCGGCGGCGGAGCGTTTGATTTCGCAGGATCCTTAGGACGGCAGCGAGTGTGCCTGTGGACGTAACAAATCTCCCAGCGCCGCGAAGGATACAGGACCCAATGCTCACAGGAGCGAGATATGGATGCGACCCAGGGCGACCTGAGCCAAGCCAGCAGCGACCTGCCAGGCCAATTGGTGCTGGTCCTGCAAGGTGGCGGGGCAATTGGCGCGTACCAGGCCGGCGTCTATCAGGCTCTTCAGGAGGCGGGATTGGAGCCGGATTGGATCATTGGCACGTCGATCGGAGCCATCAACGCCAGCCTGATTGCGGGAAACGAGCCTGAGGACAGGCTAACGAAGCTCAGAACCTTCTGGAGCCGGATTGAGCGGAAAGCTATCTGGAATCTTCCGACGGGGTTGCCGGATCTTGATGCCAAGATCGCATCCTGGGCGACACTTGCTGGCGGAATTCCAGGTTTCTTCCGCCCAAACCCGCTGGCTCGTGCGGGAGACTTTTATCCTCTCGGCGCCGATAACGCGGGCTTCTATTCGACAGCGCCGCTCCAGGACACGCTGGACGAGCTCGTGGACTTTAGCCTCGCCAATCGCTGCAAGCCGCGGCTGACTGTCGGCGCCGCCCAGGTTCGTACTAGCGAGATGCACTATTTCGACAGTCGTGACAGCGAACTGGCAGTGAAGCACATCATGGCTTCGGGCGCGCTACCGCCTGCGTTCCCGGCCATCAGGATCGATGGCGAACTCTATTGGGATGGGGGTATCCTTTCCAACACGCCAACGGAAGTGGTGTTTGAGGACAACCCGCGCAAGAACTCGCTAATTTTCGCCGTGCATTTGTGGAATCCGATCGGACATGAGCCGACGACAATGTCGGAGGTGTTCAACCGGTACAAGGACGTACAGTACTCCAGCCGGATCGCCAGCCAAATCGCGCGACATCAGCAGTCGCACCGGCTCCGTCACGTGATCGATCAGCTAGCCTCTAGACTATCGGAGGGTGAGCGAGCCGATCCCGCTGTTCGCGAACTGATTGCCTATGGATGCCGAACCCGAATGCACGTCGTGCGTCTTCTTGCTCCCCGGCTTGACCATGAAACTCATACCAAGGACATCGATTTCAGCGCGAAGGGAATCATGCAACGGTGGGACTTGGGTTATGCCGACACCAAGGCCGTGCTGGAGCGTGCGCCCTGGAGAGACGAGTTCGATCCGCTTAAAGGTGTGATTCTCCATGACTAACAGATGAGGTGGGTTCACAATGCTTGTGTCAATACTCTGGCATTGTCCCTGACGCATCACTCTCGATGCCTGCGACTTAGCGAGAAAAACTCGTTTTTTGTCACCCACAAGACCGGCACCGAGCAGAAGAGCAGTAAAGTAGACCAGTGACCAGTAGACGGCCTTGTCGCTCCTGAGGCGGCTTCTAACGATTGAAAGCCGGGAAGCAACCGCCGCCTCTCTACGGCCAAGATGATGAGCAACGTCTCGCAAGGTCAGTCCGGGCCTCGCTCGCAGCGCGATCAACCTCACGTCGCCCACTTCGGACCATAAACTGCCCCCCTGCTTGGCAGGCACTACAATATCTCCGCTCACTTGGTAGCCGATCTTCGCGATTTGCCAAGATTGTCAACGCTCAATCTTGTTTGAAAGATTGCCGCTAACTTGTGCAGTGCAAGTTTCGAATGATCTGGCCAGATCCGAACGCGCCAATCTGCTCGACGCGTATTGCGAAACATCGCCATTGCGGGAGGCGACGCAGTTCGAGAAAATCATGTAAAGTCAAGTGCAGGTCGTTCTTGCGTGACGACCCGCTTTCGATTTGTGTGCCCAGGACTTAAGTCAAGCGGAGTTCCACCGCGCTCGCAACCTCGTAGTCGACGGCGAGCCGTACCTCCCAAATTGGCCGGACGCGCTTGATAGACTCTTCGTAAAGGGCGTCTGCCTTGTAGGCCGCAAGTGCTGCTTCACTGTCGAATTCGCCATAGACGACGACATCGATTGTATTCTCAATCTGATCTTTCTTTGCATTTCGTGCGATTTCGAGTCGGCGCGCGTGTGGGATCTTGGTAAGAAGCGCAAGGCCGTCGATAATTCGCACGATGTCGACTTCGTTGTTTGCGCTGAACAGAGCGATGTGACGGATCATGGATGCCCGGAGTTGAAATATGACTGGATCGACATTGTGACACTTCGAGATGGCAAGGCTAGTCTATGCCGCTTCCTCTCAATTTCCCCAGCGGTTCTATAGTCCGACGGACCCACGTGTCTTGTCCTTTCACACCGAGCCCTGGCCGAGTCCTGCTTCGTTGAGCCGCTCGACGTCGGCGACACGGCCAGCAGTGTACTTCCGCGCTTGATGTGCTCTTGATTCCATTCATCGGCGCAATTTAGGAAGTTGGCAAGGAGGGCGTTGCCATCCTGGGTAAGTATCGACTCCGGATGGAATTGTACGCCATAGGTTGGCGCATAACGATGCGCTAGAGCCATGATCTCTCCTTTCTCTGACCGTGCGGTGACGACGAGAGGTGTGGAGGGTGCCTCTTCGAGCTCAACCGCCAGAGAGTGATAGCGTCCGACGAGAAGCGGAGAGGAAAGGTTCGCAAAAAGATGTTTGCCGTGGTGCGTCACCGGCGAGGCCTGACCGTGAAGGGGGCGGCGGGCGATGAAGGTGATCGCGCAAAGCGTGCCCTTATCGGGTTCGACGCGAGCGCGCATGTCGGAAGCGATTAGCGCCACCGAATATTCTCCGCCTATTCACCAGCGACATCTTTCCGCTCTAATGAGCTGGGCAGCCAAGTATTGGGTGTTCGAGTGTCAATGTGACACGAGCGTCTCGCCGTGACATCTCCCGTTCCACTAGCTTTTGCCGATCACAAGGCGTTCTCCACGCGGTCTCCTTTCGTACCCCGAAAATGCAGGCGTGTTCGAAAGATCCGGATATCTGAAGGCGCAACTGCGCAATCGGCGGATAGCGCAAGCCTCTTGCGGCCAGTACGGTTGGGCTTCCGGTCATAGGCTGCGTCGAAAGTGTCAGATAGGGGAGCCGGGCGTGAACGGCGATAAGCTGAACTCGCTTCAATATCTTTTCTCGCTAAGCGAACGGCACGGCGTTTTCCGGGTGGGAACTGGAATTGTGTCGAGTTGCGCAGAAGCCGCGACGTGCAATGACCCCAACTACATCGGCTCATCCTTCGGCCTGATGACCGTTACGCGTTCCGACGCGTTTATCGATGAGATGGTGCTTGGCGGCATTGAAGCGGCAAAGAGAGTTGGACGCCGCGTTGCTGATGCAGTCGACAGGGCTGCTCTGACGTTCAGAGATGACGCTCGCCTGAAGTGGTGTTGAGCGATTTGGAAAGTTAAGCGCCGCGGGCATTGCTCCTGGGCGAACGGATAACGGCTTCATTGTGGAGGGATTCATGAGTTCGACTTCTAAGCTCGGTTTGTCGGAAACGTATGGGGCGTTCATAAACAACGAGTTCGTGCCGGTCCGCGGACCGACGTTCGCCGCCAATAACAGTGGCACAGGCGAGCAATTGGCGAGAATTGCTCAGTGTGGGAAGCCGGAAATCGACGCCGCGGTATTGGCTGCGCAGAAGGCTTTTCCTGCGTGGAAGGCGACGCAGCCTGAGGAGCGAGCGGCGATGTTGCTTCAGCTCGCCGCTGCGATCGAGGCGGATACGCCACGCCTAATGCAGATCGATTCAATGGATATCGGTCGACGGCTCTTCGAGACCAAGTTGGATCACACGATTGCAGTCGCTGAGTACCGGTATTTTGCGGCCGCGGCTGTCGTCCATGAGGGGCTAAACCGATCAATCCCGAACGGCTACATGATTGCGCGTCGGGAGCCCTACGGCGTTTGTGGTCAGATCATTCCTTGGAATGTTCCCGCAATCATGACCGCGCACAAGGTCGCGCCCGCTGTAGCAGCTGGCAATACAGTGGTGCTCAAGCCCGATGAGAATGCGTCGCTCAGCACTATGGAGCTGTGCAAGCATATTGCAAAGATCTTCCCACCTGGAGTGATTAACGTCGTTCCCGGCTTCGGCACGGAAGCTGGTGCCGCTCTCACCTCGCATCTTGGCGTCGCCAAGCTCTCGTTCACTGGCAGTGGTGAGGTCGGCCGAGCTATATCTCACGCTGCGGCAGAGCGGCTGGTACCGGTGACCTTGGAGCTCGGTGGCAAGAGCCCCAATATCATCTTCCCCGATATCGAGGACATCGATGCGGTGGTAGATAACGCAATGTTTGCGACAACCTACTGTAACGGGCAATCGTGCTTGGCTGGCACTCGCCTCTTTGTGCACGACGCAATCTACAAGGAGGTAATGGACCGGCTCGTGGCGGGAATGGAAGAGCGGGTGAGGGTCGGATCCCCCTTTGGCGACGATACAATTCTGTCGAATCTGGTGAGCGAGAAACAGGGCAAGCGGGTATTGAACTACATAGATATCGGCAAGGCGGAGGGAGCGCGCCTGTTGACTGGCGGGAGCCGCGTCGACATTGAAGGGCACAAAGCCGGTTATTTCATCGCGCCTACCGTCTTCGAAGCTCGCAACAGCATGCGCATCGCACAAGAAGAGATTTTCGGCCCGGTGCTTAGCGTGATGCGCTGGAGCAATTATGAAGAGATGATCGCCGAAGCAAACGGGGTTCGCTACGGTCTTGCTGCCGGCCTCTACACGAGCAACCTAAGGTCTGCGTGGGAAACAGCAGAGCGCTTGGAGACTGGCGCGGTTTGGATTAACCGATACTTCAATTTGGCAAGCGGCTCTCCTTTCGGCGGCTTTAAGGAGAGCGGCTATGGAGCTGAACTCTCTCACGCGACTCTGGACCTGTACACCCACCTGAAGTCGGTCACCATTCAAACGCGTGTTGATCCGCCGTGGTTTGCGCCCAAGGCAGCCGGCAAGTAGTGGGCTAGTTACCTTGCACTTGTCGATGAGCGTTCGTTCGTCGTGGCTGCGTGTCGTACGCAACGTGCAGCCACGACTGTGCGGGCCCGGCATTGCTGATAGTGCGGATGTGAAGTCGGAAGCATTCGCCACTGTGGGCGGCTTGTTTTTCGCGGCAACCAGCGGGAACGTCGCTCGAAACGATCCGAGCGCTGGCGCTCGATGCCAAGCACAGGCAAGACTGAGGGCGCCATTGCGCCAAAAACCAAGGTTAATGGACACATCTCAGACGCAGACGCTGGCTGTTGAGGGGGAAGAATATTCATGAGGATCGGGCGCTTATTTGCCATCTCTATGCTGTCGATAATGGCACTCGCAGTTGTGCCGGCTACGCAGATTATGATGACGCAATATCGAACCTTGGCGGACAAGACCCGTGCAATCGAAGTCATCGATGCCTTCGCTGCAGTCCTCTTGTTCGGGCAAACAGTCGTGAGCACACGCGCGGATTATCTCGGACAACTCTTTCAGGAAAACGCTGCCAGCGGCGCTCAGCTCTCGGGGACAGCGAAGGTCAAACAATCGGCGGACACCGCCCTAGCCCATGCGCAGACAATGGTTGCTGCGCTCGATGATGGGAGAGCAGTTGCCGACGGCCTGAGCCGAGCTGCAAAGACGTTTGCCGAATTGCGGAACATGACGGATGCTTCACTGCGAAGACCGCTGAATGAGCGCGACCAGGAGATGTTAAAGAGCTTTTTACCGCGCATGTCGCAGGTGGTTGAGCTTATCGAGCCCCTCTTGAATGGCATGGAAACCCGAATTGCCAACAGCGACGTATCGCTCATAACGCTCCTGAATACAGCTCGCGTGGCACAGGATCTGCGCGTTGCCACGGGCGGCCGAGGATCTGTCCTGCTGAGGGCGCTCAACGATCGTCGTCCATTAACCTCGGCTGAGAAAGCCGACATGGATCGCATCCAAGGCCGTATCGAAACCGATCGCGACCTCTTGAATGCCGGAGTCCAGCAGCTTGGTAGTCCGGACGGACTTGCGGCAGTACTGCTGGATGCCAAGGAGGCCTATTTCGGGCGCGCCGCGAAGGTGATCGACAAGGAGATGGCAGCCGGGCAGGGAGATGCCAACTATTCCGTCACCACCGGTCAGCTCGCGGAAATAGTCGTACCTGCGGTGGAGAAATTCTTGGCAGTTCGCGATACAGCGATCGCGGCGGCGCGCAACCGTGCGATTGTTGCGCGTGGAGATGCCCGAACGAGTCTGAAGGTCGCCAGCTTGCTCGCCCTCCTGCTGCTTGGCATGATATTGACGGTGACTATGTTGCTGCGCAGGCGTGTTATTGCCCCCATTGTAGAACTGACGAGTACCATCGGCGACATGGCTGACGGGCGTGACGACGTCGTGGTTCCAGTTAGTGATCGTTCCGACGAGATCGGCGCTATGGCAAGCTCGCTTAAGACGTTCAAAGAGGCCCTGCTCGCGAAGAAGCAGGCTGAAGCGACCGCCGCGGCGGATGCGCAAGCGAAGATAGACCGAAGCTCGCGGGTCGACAAATTCACGCGAGATTTCGAGACGGTCATCGGCCAGGTAATCGCTGTCATCTCGGATGCATCGATCGGATTGGAGCAATCTGCCGGGTCACTGACGACGACTGCGGGCCACTCGCTCGACCTTGCGACAGCTGTCGCTGCAGGATCCGAGCAGGCTACTGCGAATGTAAACTCGGTCGCGGCGGCGGCCGAGCAGATGGCATCGTCGGTTGATGAAATCAGCCGCCAGGTTCAGGAGTCTGCCCGGATCGCCACCGAGGCGATGGCGCAGGCTCGAAAAACTAACGAGCGCGTCGGAGAGCTTGCGAGGGCCGCTGCGCGCATCGGAGACGTCGTTGAACTGATCAACGCGATCGCCGGACAGACAAACTTGTTGGCTCTGAACGCCACCATCGAAGCCGCGCGCGCCGGTGAGGCTGGGCGCGGGTTTGCCGTTGTCGCATCCGAGGTAAAGGCGTTGGCGGAGCAAACAGCGAAAGCGACAGGAGAAATTGGACAGCAGGTTGGAGGCATTCAGGGCGCGACGCAGGAGTCGGTCGGCTCGATCAGGGAGATCAGTGGAACGATTTCTCACATGTCGGAGATCGCCTTGGCAATTGCGTCCGCAGTCGAACAACAGAGTTCTGCAACGCGGGAAATCTCCCGTAACGTTCAGCAGGCGGCGCATGGCACCCAAGAGGTTTCGGCAAATATCGTCAACGTAAAGCACGGAGCCGATCTGACTGGATCGGCTTCCGCCGACGTGCTGGCCGCTGCCAAATCCTTGGCAGGGGAGAGCGAGCGGCTCAAGCGCGAGGTGACGAACTTCTTGGACTCAGTGAGGGCAGCTTGACCCAACCTGTCGTTTAGGGCTGTGGCCGGCCGCGCACGGCTGCGGAAACGCATTTCCGGTCGGAGCAATCGTTCGCTTCGCCGGAGCCAAGGTTGGTGCGCGGACCTCGTGCAAATCGTTGTTCCGGCACGCCGGTTTGGCTTCGGACGCGAAGACCACACTCTGCGACGCTCGGGCATCGAATTGCTGTGCCGTTCGCGGCAGCGGGCGAAATAGTTCGGGCCGGACTGGACAGTGGTACCGACGTTAAGATCAGCGCATCCAAGATATTGAACGAAATCATCCGCCGCCTGCTACCGGCGCAACAGGCCGCCGGAACCCCATCGCCACTTACGGACAAGTTGCACAATTTGTAGGTTTGCGGGCCGCAGGGTTCTCGAGCTTATCACGCCAGGAGACGAGATGACCGCGCGGCGCGTATTGCCGTAGAGAACGGGTTTATGCCAGCAATGGTCTCGGCCCCGCAAATACATCCTCTGTTGGTTGCTGATGGGCTGAACGGTAGCGTTGCGCTCATTCGCGCTATTGCGCTGGCGTCCGCCGCTCTCTTCACAACGGAGAAACTAGCAGCAACTGCGCCAGCTGATGGCCGGCGCCGGCGTCGCAAAGTCCTCTGCCTGAACAACGGGCTGATCTAGGAGCCCGAAGTAACATTGCGGGATCAGGCGGCCGCGCTCGCTGCAAAGTTTCTGTCGGCGCCGTGCCCGCTTCCAGCGAAGCGTCGAACATTTTCGACGAACGGCGTAGTGGCGCATCGGCGTGGCGTTCAGCTCCGGGCTCAGGCACAGAAACGTGAACCAGGCTCGGTATCGCCTCCGTAACGAACTGCCGTTTGCCTCCGTACAGCGGTCATCATCCGCCGTACGGAAAAGCTGTGAGCAGCGAAGGCGTCCCCGCTGGATCCTATCGACTGCTCGTCATCCTCTGCGGGGTCATGGTGGTCATCTTCATCTCGTTCGGTATGCAGAAATTCACACCGCAGTCTGCTCAAGGGATCGCACAGTTTATCAGCAATAGTCCCTTTGTTTCCTGGCTCTCGGTGCTGGGCGTGAGGGGTGAAGCCTACTTTCTAGGCGTGACGGAACTTACAATCGCTGCCCTGCTTGTTGCGGGAGCATTTAACCCGCTCCTGTCGGCCTTGGGATCGCTTATGGGGATTGTCACGTTTGCCGTCACGTGGTCGTTCTTCTTCACGACGCCAGGGGTCGTCAAATGGAGCCTATCGACCGACCCGATGGCTTGGAATTTGACGGGCGAGTTTCTTTTCAAAGACATCGTTCTGCTATGCGTATGCAGTGTGTTGTTTTTGGCGTCCTTGCCGGACGCTCTCGTGCGATTGCGCAACTGAGGCGTTGAGCTCTTTTCTCGCATTCCAGCGTACGCACGCCAGCTCGGATAAATTGGATTAGGGTCCGCCAATACGGATGCGTAGGGTCACGACGATCGATCACGGAGAGGGGCCACCTGCCGTGCGCACGGCGGCAGCTGGTACCAACTCACTATTTGGGCTTTCCGGGATTGCACTTTGGCATTCCGAAGGTAATTTTGCGCCGTGCGACGGCTCCGGGACGAAGCGTCCCGAAATACCCGGTGCGTTGGTTGTACTCCCATATCGCCTGAGTCACCGGCTGATGATTGAGGGCGGCGCACTCGGCGACCTCTTCGAGGAAGCGCACGATCGGACGATGCTGCGGCTTCCTTTTTGTCGCAGGATCAAACATAAGCTCAAGCAGCGTGCGCCCGAATTGGGGTTTGTTCAGATTGCGTCCCACGCGTTCCGTGTAGAGGACGTCGAGCGTGCGCAGCTTCCCTCTCTTCTTTGGAAAGCTCGCACTTCGCGGCACTGCTTGACATCAGCTGCCGAAAATCTAGCCTGCTCATTCGAATAGCGCGTCAGTGCCTTTGCGAGTTCGGCATCATTGAAGTTATCCATCTCAAAGGATAGCTTCCACAATTTGACATAGTTAGGCCGCGTGACGCGACGATCCGGAAAATGAATGGAGGCTGCCCGCCGGAGCCCTTTACCAATATTGACCGGGGCGAGACCTTCACTGTCCAGAAGAACGAAGGCAATCGTCTGGTGATGATGCAGATAATCGATCAGGCGCCATAGCGCACTGTACGAGCTAACTTCCCCCGGTGGCATTCGACACGCCTCTCACACTGACAAGTTCGATGCCGAACACGCCAAGCGTCGTAGCGTACATCCTGTCGAAGAGCATGGGGACGACCATAAGCTCGGTTCCACCTTCCACGAACAGGACAAGCTGCGGCTTCGGATTGACGCCGAAATCATTCGCCACAAGCTCGAGCGCTCGTAAGGAATCTCTTCAGCCATGATATCGGGCGTGCGATCTAGAACGGTCCGGCCGAACTCACCGCAAAGGGCTCGCCGAAGGCGTCCTAATGGAAGAGTCGGAGCATCTTGGCCATCTCGCCCAAGGTCTGTGCTCTCAAGGCATCGTTTTTAAGCCGCTGGCGTTTCTCGACGCGAACGAAACGCACAAGCCCTTGCTAGTTCTTCAGCGGATCGATCTGCCGATACTGAAAAAAGACGCGCTCATAGATCCGGGTGAGAGCGGCTTTGTCGAGATTGAGCGCATGGGCGACGCTGGCCGCATCCCACTGCCGCGCAAACGCGTACCAATCCCAATTAATAACGTGGGATCCACCCATCGGTATAGTGACATGGCGTTCGTCGCCTTGCGTTTTGGGGTAGTATCGATCGGAGATAATTTGACAGATAGCGCTTATGTCTAGATCCGTCACCGGCGTGTCCCGCCTCAGGACGCGGGCGGCCAACTCGGAGAGATTGGAGCGGAGCTGATCGCCCCACGCAGGGTCAATTGACCCGTCATCACGAAGTGCCTGGTGTTTTTCGAATTTTACCAGTGTGCCGACCGCCATCTGACCCGGCCGCGGGCACGAGCAAAAAGAGCCTGATGAAACAGGAAAGCTCTCCCAAGCGTTTTCGCCTTCGTGCTGATCCAGCGGCGACTCTCCATTTTGTGGATATGAAAGATTTCCTATGGTCCGGTCGGAGCCTCTATTTTGCCAACGATTCACCGCCCCCTAGGGGATGTGCTCGACCTCCTAGTGAACGGTGAAGGGTGGTGATCACCAATCTTGACTCTCTACGCGCATGTGGAGGGGTTATCCGTGCCGGCTACTCTGAGAGGTGTCTCACGGTGAGGCGACAACGCAATTAGCGAAGTACGTTGAATTTGCAGCCGTTCCATAGAGCTTCGGCGTTTTTTTGGTCGATTTCCTGCGAATTGTTGATCGAAAAGCTCTTTCCGTTAACCCAGCAGTACAGGTGCTCGACGATGGGGATGGATGCCTCCAACAACTCGGTTTCGTCGCCGTACTTCATCGGTTGAATTGGACCTCGCTTTTCCCGTCGTGTTGTCTCAAGCGAATGCGCGAGGTGCTTATCGCGAACATTCATTACTGATGCCCACCGAGGTGATTTCAGAATTGTGCGAGTATCAGCTATTGCCTGTATTAGTTGCGATTTCGCCCTCGCCGCCTGTTCGTCACCAAATTCCTTATTGGATCGTCTTACCGCTTGCCGGACCATCTCGACGGTCTCGGGATCGTCCGAAGGGTCGATGAAGACATTGCCCTCGACGTCGCTCCAATGGCGGCGATTTTCGTCCGCCAGTTGCTCGATGATCTCGTCGTCATCGATCAACTCGACAACGGTTGGTATATTCTCTTTGTCTGGATCGGCACCATCCCACAATGCGCAAACCCGGACGATCTCGATCTGATGCATGCTGCGCTGAAAGATCAAGAAGGCGTTCGCTGCGAAACTCTCAGGAATTTGAGAAGCTAATGTATCAGAGTAAACAACGAATGAGTTGTTGGCATGAAGCTCAACGACGTATAGGAAATGATCGAGTACTCGTTCCATTTTTGCCTTAGCAAGCTCGATCCGTCGTGCTTTCGGCAACTTTTCGAACATCAGCTTCCCCGCAACAACCAAGAGAGTTCCTAGCCGCCTTCTTGCTCTGTTAGATAGGCATCCATGTCCATAGCATGAATGCTAAAGTTCTGTTGCCCCTTCAATATGTGCGTGTACAGGTCGAGCAGGCCGTGCCCCTCGCGTCCGAATAGCTGCGCCGGCGAGCGAAACGCCCACCTTCCTGCGAACCAATTGCGGTCGAGCACGCACACGCCGTGAACGTGCGAATTGTCCTGATCCAGGCACGCCCGCAGATTGGTGCAGAACCCCTCGTACTTGGGCCCGAGGCCTTTTTCCGAGAACGCAACTATGTAATTCCTTGGTGGCACGGTCTGAATTTGCTTCAACGAAACACTTCTCACTTTGTCGTTCTCAATTTTCAGACCCGGAACAACGTAGTGCCGTTTGCGACCGACTGAGCGAAGACGCATGATTGCGTCCATCGACTTCCGAAGCTCGCGCTTTGTGAGTACCGACTTGACCTCCACTGTGGCGTAGACGGTCTCGACCGGAAAAACGCATGATCCGAACTCAGACAGCAGCGGCGAATTGTAGAAGTTGTCATAGATTACAATGTCCGTTTGCTGGCTGACCTGACCATCGGCTGAAAAGATCACGCCGGTGCTAATGGAGAAGCGCTTAGGCAGTATCCGCGTCAGGACGCCCTTTATGATTTCCTCGGCTATTCGACCACGCTCGCCATAGTGCGGCATCAGTTGTGCTAGTTCACGCCTAGAATGATCCGCCAACTGTTGGAGTGCAGCCAGATACGAAATGTGCTGCGAGGTATTTTCCCCCGACGTCCCGTTCTTCTTCGTCATTCCAGTGCCCTATCAGAGTGCGGCGCGGCGACTGCATTGTCCCATGCAAGCTTTGCCGGCTCTACAATTCGTTTGCACGCGCCGATGGCCCGACGTTCGCGGTAGTAACCGACGCAAGTTTTGCCTTCGGTGTTCGGCGCCGACGGCGTGGTAGCGGCCATCCGGCAATGATGGCGTTGGCTTCAAGTTGGAAGGCGGCTTTTGGAATGCGGATGGCAAGGTTGCGGCAAATGGATTGTTCTTGAGCCACAAATAGAGCCGAAGCGCGAGCCATGCGTCTTCTAAAGCGCCATGTTGGTTGTTTGATCGAGCGATGCCGATCTTCCGACAAGCGGCATCCAAAGACGCGCCTCCTTGAAGGCCGCGCTCTCGGTACGCCGTCATCGTGCAGAACGTTTCCTTGGAGAACGCCATCCTGCCGGAGCGTTCCATTTCTCTATTATAGAAGGTCAGATCAAATTCGGCATTGTGCGCGACCAGCAGGTCGGACGAATTGAAAAAGTCGGCAATAACTGCCGCATGATCATCGAACACGTCTTGATGCCGAAGCAGCCAGTCGGAATAGCCATGAACGGCCTCCGCTCTCGGATGGCTCTTTTTGCCGGGATCGAATACCAAATGCATAAACTCGGCCTCTAGCCGAGTTGCACACGTCTCGTGGTTTATCAGTTTAATCGCGGCGAGCGTAACAATCCGGTCATTGCTGTTGAGACCCGTTGTTTCGACATCGAAAAACGTCACGCAGTTTGGAGTGACTGGCGGAGTTATTTTCAGGCCCAAGGACGGAAGGGACCACGCATGCCAAGCAGGAACAGGTTGTTGCGGGATCAGATAGGGGACGGAGTGCGATGCGTCCAGCGAGGGCTGTGGTGCGGCGTTCTGTGCTGCGACCGCGCGCGAGAGAGCGGGACGATCGGCCGTGACGGGCGTTGGTGATGGAGACGTTGAGGTGTCCCGTACCGTGCGCTCCATCGGTTGCTCAGGCGCGTCAGGCGTTGAGGGTTGCCGTGCGTGGTCCTGCGAGGATCGTCGCTTGAGTGCGATGATGACTAAAAAAGTAATGCATGATACGGCGCCGCCAATGGCGAGCGACAATAGGCTTTCCATGATTTAACCCCGCCCCGCAGTCCGAGCCATTTTGATCGGCATGGGGTCGGGCATGCAATCGAAAAGTGAGCGGGTCTGGCGCTCACGCAAACGCCCGACCGCCAATTAAGTCTGCTAGGTGGAGAGGAAATATGAGCTCGATGACATGCTGCGCTGCGGGGAGAACTTTTATCCCGGATGAATACGGGTGACACTGTCGCACGGCGGCCTGCAGAAACAAGGAGCGGCCCTAGCTCAGGTTTGCCAGGGCCGCCGGTGAGCACAAGGCGCGGTACACCCCTTAGGATCGACTTCACTAGAGCCGAAAAGCTCAAGGATGCATAGCGCGCCCATTTGCCCAGGTGCGCTTCTTTGGTGCGGCGACAAGCGCCCAACACCCGGAATGCTCCGGATTTTAGGTGAGAGCGACCTTTGATACGGCATCGCCGGCTGGCAGAGCATGGAGCGGTACATGTCGCAGAACATCAACAAAGAGCAGTTGGCCGAGATCATCGAACAAAAGTTGGCGGCGTACTTCGCGGCGACACCGTTGATCGCGTCACTTCAAAGCGGCCACTGGGCACTGACGACCACGGCGATCAAGGAGTTTATCTGCCAACTGGGCCACGACCTCGAATTCGAGGTGTCAGCGTCGGGATGCGCGAATGCCGGTCAAGAGTGGCTCTACGACATGGTTTGGTACGAGGTTGCGGACGGTTACACGACGCGACTGGCTCTTGCTGGTGAATGTGAACTAAAATCGCCGGAATTGCCGGTCGATGGCGATTTCGCCAAGCTCGTGCAGGCCCGTGCCGACGTGAGGTTGTGGATTTCGGCCCCGAAGAATAGCGAGATCGCTATGACGCACCTCGCCAATTGCAAGCGGTACGCCGCAACCTTCCCTGGGGCCATGCCGGGCGACACTTACGTCTTTGTCTCGTGCGATTGGACCGACAAGATCACCATCGTCGAGCGTTTCGTTGTCGGTCAGGAGGCTCTTGCTGCCTAATGCGAACTTTGTACGCCGGCTATGAAGAGATTTTCGACGATTACCTTGAAGCCGTCAGGGACGAGCGTCGGGCCAGGGTCAGTCGCCAAGCCATCGACCTCCGCATTTTTGTGACGGGGGACAAGCAATACCGAGTGGTGGGAGACTTGATCGTCTCGCCATGGTGGTGGTCTAGGACAGCCGCCGGTCCATCGAGGAAACGTCTCTACGGTACTCCGGTCAAGTCGCCGCGACCTAAGCATCGTAAGGGTAAGCGATCGAAGCCCTTCTATATTAGCGGCCCGATGTTCCCAAGGTAGTCGCTCCGCAGATCAAAACCGTGGATATCTTCCTCATGGGCGACGTATGTCTCGGGGATATTCGGATCAGGCGGCTCCCAGCGGACTAGGTAGCTATCGCCGTCGTCGGGGTGGTGGTCTGCGTCACGAGGCTCGAGACGAACGATCCGGGCCGGGTACCGTGCATTATCGATGTACCGCCCGATCACCTTTTCGTTAGGACTGTACTTGGTCATGGCTCCCCCGCTCGTTCGCTGACAGTACGAGACGGTTTGTCACTAAAATGGCCGCGCCATTCCCGACCTCTGATCGCGACTATTGCGGAATGGCCGCTATTTCAGCGCAGCGGCTACGAGCGTACTCCCACGCGGAGAAGGCCACCGGTGCGTCCTTTGGATCGACCGGTACCACGAAGGGATCATCGCCGAAACCGACGTACGCCTCCCACAAGGCCTCCGAGGTCATGCCTGGCTCGAATGCACCGTTCAGAAACTGATCGACAATGGATCGGCAGGCGGACGTAGCCTCATCGGCCGTGTCGAACACGCCATGCGTAACGCGTTCGCTCTCGTTCCCAAAATGGTAGTTGTCGTCGACTAGAACCTTGTAGATGAAGCACCTCCAGTAAAAAGATAATGCGGTTTGGTACGATCGGAAGGGGCGGCCGCACCAACGCGCGACCGCCGGCAGCCGACATACCGGCCACTCTCCTTAACTCGGCCAGCCCATGCTCCTCAGCGACTACAATCCTCACTCAATTGCTGCCAAGGCAACGCCTAAACCGTGAAGAATGGTCCGAAATCGGTTGTACGATGGACCGCGCACTACCCACCGCATACGCGCAGCTGTATTATGACGTTTTCTTCATCCGATTCGAAGGCGTCTAGCCATGACCGTTTTGCGGAAAGTCTGGTGAGTTGGCCATAAGGTTCTGATTTTCATTGGCATCGCCGCGATGATTGGTGTCGGCGTTTACATTGGACGCCCTCCGGAAAAAACAGGCAATCAGCCGGATTTCATCGGCTCAGAGCAGCAGAAAAAGCGTCTCGCGGTTTTTCTCGATGGCACTTGGAATAGCATCGGGACAAACACAAACGTATGGCGCATGCGAGCGCTATGCGCATCGAAAGGAGGCGATGGCAAGCCGCAGCTGATCTACTATGGGCTGGGCGTAAACGGCTTCATCGGAGGGGCTTTTGGCCAAGGCCTCGATGAGAACATTCGCTCTGCCTACGAATGGCTAGTTGAGAATTACAATGCTGGCGATGAAATCTTCATCTTCGGCTTTAGCCGCGGCGCCTACACTGCGAGAGCATTAGCTGGTTTGATCGCAATCGACGGCATTTTGAAAGCCGGATCGCCCATAGGTGTCACAGAACTGTTTGATCGCTACAGGCGAGCGGATGAGCAAACCATCTGGACGCTAAGGGACATGGAGGCTGCGCACTCTGAGAAGATAGACGATCAAGAGCGATTGCTTTTGAAATATTCTCAGCTCGCTTACGTGAACTTCGTTGGAGTTTGGGACACCGTTGGGTCGATTGGCATCGAAGCAGGTGACTTTACAGGTATCAGCAGTTCGAAATTTGATTATCTGCAAACAGGGTTGCGATTACCGATCCTCAACGCATACCATGCGTTAGCCATCGACGAGCACCGAAAAAAGTTCGTTCCGACTATTTGGGACGTCCATCGTACGGACCCGACCGACATCATTAGGCCGCCGCGGCGAGCACTGACGTCAGTCGAGCAGCGCTGGTTCGCAGGTGCTCATGCAAATGTCGGAGGAGGTTATCCGACTGACTTGCTTCCTCAGGCATCCTTGCTGTGGTTGATGAAGAAGGCAGAATCGCACGGACTTGCGTTCCGGTCTGAGGTTCAGCTGGACGGAGATTTGCTTCGTTCGCCTGTGGTCGACTCGTATGGTCCATTTCTTTTGGGGATCTACAAAATATTCGAAGGAGCCTACTACCGTCCGATAGGAGAGCCGCCCCAAGTGCGCGATGATGGCGCTCATATCAATGTTAACGAGACAATCGATGTCAGCGTTTTCGATAGGTGGCGCAAGGATCCATCGTATCGGCCAAAAAATCTTGTCGAATGGTCACAGCGGAAGAAGGTAGACCCGGCAGCCTTGCAGACTTCTGTGCGAGCTGACGATCCAAATGTTCAGGTTGCAGATGAACAGACGAGATGATGCCAAAGTCAGCTCTTCGTCGAGAGCAATGCGGCTCTAGGGTGAGCGTCGCGTGTGCAACTTCGGCGCTGCGACCATTGCGGGCGTGCCTTCTGATGTCCGATTTCGGTGCCTAACCGAACATCACCTGACGTGCAGCGAAGGCCGATCTATAAGTACACGCCGCCTTGTCCCACGTCTCCTGGGCGATCCCCTGTTACGACGCAATCTTGATACCTGGATTGTGGTCGTTTGCCGCGACAAGACTTCGCGCTGCTTCCCGCCGGCGGCGTTCCTCCTCAACTGATGCGGGGAGGCCCGCCTTGTACTCGTTGCCCGGCTTCAATTCTCTAGGGCGAGAACCTGGGTCGGTGGCCGCGGCAAAGCACTCATCAGCCGAGATACCGAAGGCCTGATAATTAAACTCGAACAGCAGTTCTCCGCCGTCCCATACGGTGGAATGTCGATCAGATTTGACAATACGCCACGGACGCCGCGGCTCGACCAGCTTGGCAAGCCGAAGCGCAGTATTGACCAGCCAGTGGCAAGCGCCGGGGCGAACATAACGCCACCATTCTGCCGGCCGACCCTTCACGCCTTGCCGCCACCAGATACCAAAGTGACCCGGATATTGATCTTCCCGAAGCTCTTTGCCCATCTCGCGAAAACAAATTCTCCAAAATCGCGCCTCATGATCCTGCTCAGCTTTTCATCGGCTAGGTGGGGTCTGATTTTGCGCCAATTTTTCGTCAGGGCGTAGTACTGCATCCGCCCGACAGGTGCGGGCACGGTGGGCGAGGTTGTTTTCATAGTCTTGCTTTCGGAGTTAAGCCATGGATCCGCGCCCGCGCTCGAGCGGCGCGCGAGTCCACTGGGAAGGATTTCGTTGGGCACGCGGGTACCCAAAGGTGAACGGTGACGGGTCGTGGCGGGTTTTCCAATTGAACTCCTACACGCGCGTGTAGAGCCGATAATAGGAAAGTGGCGTCACGACCCTACACCAATCAACCGAAGACCGGCTCGCGCACGCGAATACCGACGTACCAATAGCCCGTATTGCTGCGCGTTCTCTCGAACCCGCGCTGTCTTAGGGTTGCCGAAAGCGCCTTTGCTGTGCCTGGTTCTTCGCCGGCCTCAAGAGCAAAGGCCTTGAAGCTGTTGAACAGGGCGGATGCTTGCGCCTTCCTGAGTCTGTTGTCACGATCGACATCGCAGCATTCCTCCAACCACTGCGACACAAGGTCCTGCTCATCGAAGTACTCCTCGGTCGCGGCGCTCACCACATTGGGCTGCCCAAGGCCGTGCGTTTGCCAATCCAGGCAACCCTCGATCATCCAACGAAGTATCCCGGGTGCTTCTGTCCTTAACTTCGCCTCCAGTTGAGGATCGGGCACCTCCGGCTTGTGCACGAACGGGATGATGTTGAACCGTCGCCGCATGGCATCATCCACCTTGCGAAGAACAGGGCGATGGTTGCCGACAACAGTCAACTTGAACTGCGGGCTGTAGGTGAAGAAGTCTTGCCGCATGAAGCGAGCCGAAATCAGGTCACCGCCCGTCAGTTGCTTAATCCGCGCTTCGGCCCATGCTCGACCTTCTTCGGTTTCGGATGCCGTAACAAGTCTCGCGCCACGGAGCATTGCAAGCTCGGTTGGGTGCTTGCTGTCCCTGGATGCGGTAAACGTATCCATGGCCGCTGTGACTGCGTAGTCTCCGAATATCCTGCTCACGGTGTTCAAGAACACGGACTTTCCGTTCCCGCCGCCGCCGTAGACGAAGATCAAGGCATGCTCTCGAATGTCACCGGTGAGCGAGTATCCGCACCATTGCTGCAGGAAGCGAATGAGCCCCTCGTCGTTCCCAGTAGCGTCTTTGAGGAAGCGTATCCAAGTGAGGCAATTTGCCGTAGGCGAGGGCGAGAATCTGGTGCTTTTCGTGATCATCGCACGGCGGTCGGGCGGCAGTAGCTGACCGGTCTTGAGGTCAACGTGACCGTCCGGCGTGCCGAGCTTGAAGCTGTCGCGGTCCCAAGAAGAGGCCGTCACGGCTAATCGCGGATCGCAGCTTGCCATCGTGGCAACGGCACGCGCAAACGATGTTCGGCGAGAAGCAATCTGAACTTTTGCATCCTTGCCTTCGGACGCGTTGCGCGCAAACTGGCCGGCCCAGTTCAAGACAAGTTGTTTATCATCTTCTTGCCACCTATGGCCGTTCCAGTGATACCACTTTCCGCGACTGTGATCATAACGTAGCCTGTCGAGCGTAAATTCGACAAAGCGGGCAGCTACGTCTGCTTCGGTGATCACGCCGCGAAACGGCTCGCCGAAATCCATGGCGGGCAATGCAGTGTTGTCGTTTGCCGGCATGGGAGTCGAGGACTCGCAGAGAGCAATCAGTCCATCAATCGTCCCGCCACCGTCCAACCAGTCAGATACGTCCCCCTTCGGCGGGAGATTCGGTAGCTCCACGATCTTGACCGAGGCCGCCACGCGAGAAATGGCGTCCGCCACCTTTACCGCGTGCGCACGACCAGGCTGATCGTTGTCCGGCACGATGACGACCCGGCGGCCCTTAAACCACTGCGTCAATTCTGGCTTCCATTGAGCGCTGGCGCCCTCCGGAGCGGTTGTCGCAAGAAGGCCTTCCTTGGCCAGACGGTCAGCGTCCTTTTCACCCTCGACGAAATAGATAGTCTTGTCAGGTGAAGCGGCAATCTCATCTAGCCGATAGGGAACGCGATCGATGCCCTTGGTGCCGATCACCCAATCGTTGTTCTCACATCTGTGCTGAATAAACTGTTTCTTGCCGCCCTTTCCATTGAGGCGTGTAACCTTCATATGGGCCGTACCAGCTTGAGTGCGGTAGACGTACTCAACTCCCGGCTTGCTGGAATAACCCTTCTGCCAGCTAGCCATGCCCAGCTGCTCTCGGACGTAGTCCTTGCAGTTCAAGGGATCATCATTCGCGTGGCTGTAGACGAGGAAGCCGTCCGGCGCGGACGGATCGATCGTAATGACCATTGAGTCATCCTTTTCGGAATGACCTGGTCCTGGTGCGCGAATCTCCGTCTTCGAGACGGCTTTACCCTTCACCGCACGAGCGACGGTTTCTGCGCTGTACGGGAAGGGCTTCGTGTTGGCTGACGATCGCATCATGCGGCCACCTTGCGCGGCTTCTTGTAACGAGCGGTGCCGTTCTTGGTGAGCAGCTTCTTCTCCCATTTGCCGGGATCATAAGCTTCTAAGACGCCACCAGCGGGATCGCTGAACCACCATGCAGCGAAGACAGTGCCGTGCTCGTCCTCGATGATCACACCGTAGCTATCCAGCCCGATCGGTTCCGGCCGCGGCCAATCCCGTTGAAAGGGCGTGATGTAGATGATATGCAGGCCACGCTTCTCGCAGATGCTAAGGCACGCGCCCCGATCCTCGTACGATCCCCAGCTTCCTTCTCGCTGCACCCGAGCGACGGCAGAACTGATGATACTCTTGATCCTGCCAACCGGCAGCTTGACACGTTCGGTTTGGGCCTGATTCACGAAATCACCCCCGCGGCTTCGGTGGTGCTCGCGGCTCTGAGGCTGTGCATCCAAAGCTCCAGATCGGCGCAATCGTACAGGACGCGCTTGCCGACCTTAATGAAAGAGGGCCCGGCACCATGAGCGCGGCGGCGCTTGTTGAGGAATGAGGTCGAGAGGCCGAGATACTCGGCCGCTTGACTGACATTCAGGTAGTTCGCCTCGCTATCATTCAGAGTTTTCATGTTGTCTCCCAAGTCACCAGGATTGATGACGTGGGCGGGTTTTGCCTGAACTAGGAACGGGGGGCTGGGTCAGAAAACATGCTGCGCATTTGATGCAGGAAAAGAACCGAAATCGAGCTTAACGTCATACGATCCGGGCAGCCTCATCGAATCGTCGCAGAATTCGCTTCACCGTCGAGTCAGAAGTGCCATACTCGGCCGCGGTGATGATCCGCGCCTGCTTGGCGCTGAGCGGCGTGCCCATCTCGAGGCTAATGGTATGCTCAACGTACTTCCCGTACTCATCCTCAAGGCTAACGCCGAGCCGGAAGATTTGCCGCTCTCCAATCTCGATTGGTTCAGCTGTCTCAAGTCCAAGAGCATGCTCTAGTTCCCATCGGAACTTATGCGTGACTGTCACCCCACAAAGGTCTTCGAAGCGATCGACGATTGTGCTCTGCCAAATCCAGTCCTCCATCCACATTGAGGGCCGTCCTTGGCGCAGCTTGAATTCGAGGTAGTGCTTTTCTCCGCGATCTTTCAGAAGCATTGCGACGAGCCGCTGACGGAAAAACGGAGTTAGGTCTCCTCCGGCCTCAAGGTATTGAACGAGCGGCTCGATCGTTGGTTTGCTCCCACCGTGACTGTGGGTGCACATCTGCCAGGTCGTCTTTTCGATCTCGAGGGCCAACGAAGGATCTTTAGCGATCGATTCAAAGCCATCCCGGCGTTTGAAATCCAGTACGAACTTCTGGCCGGGATCTGCTCGCAGTATGGGGACAAACCAGTTCCGCAAGTACGGGGTAAGCTCTCCGTTGTTGGCCAAGTAATTCGCGAACACGTCCATGCTGTGTCCGGCCTTGCGATCGGTCGTGCCAGTGCAGGCCGTTACGATCATTGTTTCGCGCCAAGTGGGTAACACGTCGTCCTCATCATCTGTATTGTTATTGGGGAGCATCAAGCAAAGGATGTTTGCAGCTATTTTTGGCTCATTCGAATTTGTTGGCGTAGTTTGCCATTGCTTGGCCGGCGAGCAGCTTGCGATCACGATCCCTAACGTAAACCATGATCTCGTCCAGGTTCTTATGGCCCGTGATGGCTTGCACCTGAAACGGATCGCATCCGGCGTCTACTAGACGACGGCATGCTGCTTTGCGAAGGCCATGCGGCGAGCTGTTTGACGGCAGTCCTGCTGCGTGCGCCGCTTCGCGGATCCAGTTAGTGAATGCTTTCTCCGATCGTGACGCACCAAACTCCGTGGTAATGAAAGTCAGGTGATCCTTGGGAAGGTCCGCGATGATGTCTTGCAGCTTCGGGTGAATGGGAATTGCCAGTTCAACGGTGTGCTGCGACTTCACAGTTTTGATTACAAACCGGGTGCCTTCGTCAAAGTGCCGGACGTGTTGCTGACCCAGGCGGACGACGTCAGATCGGCGCAACCCCGTATGCAGCATGAACTCGAATGCGATGCGTTGAGAGGAACCCTCTGGCCAGTGCTTTCGGAAATCGTCGATGTCGGTCTCCGTCCAAGGGCGAATTCCTTTGTCCTTATGCTTAACCTTTTTTGCTTTATCGACAGGGTTATCTTCGCGGAAGCCGGCACCGACGCCAAACTCCATCAGCGCCTTCAGGCGCAACCGAAAATGCTTTGCAGCGGCCGGCTTATCCGCTATCGCGTCAATCATCGCATTTACATGCTTCGTCTGAAGCGATGCTACTTGCAGCGAACCGTATTGGGTTCGGAAGCGCTCGAAGAAGCGCCGATAATTGGTTCGCGTTGACTGCGAAAGAACTTTGAAGTCGGCGCTTTCGTAATATTGTGTGATTAGCGCTGAAACCGAGCCCTTAGATGCAGTTGGTCGAAGGGTGACGGTCTCGTTTAGGAAGGCTTGGTATTCGGCAAGAAACTCAGCGGAGCCAGGTTGCGATTTCGGGTAGACTGTTCGCGCGCCCTTTCGAAATCGAAGTCGCTGCTTCCCGCGGCTGTCAACGAAGTATCCGCAGTGCTTTGGAAGAACTCTTTTGAACCTCAAGATCACGGTTCGTCGCCGCGCAGTGCAATGTCCCATTCGTTATCGTTGGCGGCAGGTGCGTTCTCGAACGGCAAGTCTTCGAACATCCTGTCGAGTGCTTGGCGGTCGTACAAAACCACGCCCAGGAAGTGTCTCGCGGTTGGGATCAACCCCATCTTGCGCGCTTGGTCGAACTTTGATGGCGACACTCCCAGGTAATCTGCGGCTTGTTCGCGACGCAAACCGCGTGGCATGGGCGGGCATTGGGTACCGGTGTGAATTTGCATGAATCTTGACCTTAATTTGTATTTTGTTTATTAAACAATAATGCGCCCGTCAAGAGCATTTGGACACATGTCGGCTTCTCCTAAGCAGCTCGTTGAATGCGTCAGTGCCCTGCTGGGGGCGGATTTAGCAACTGTCGTGTTGCACGACCGCAACCTGTCAGCTGCGGGACTCCGACGGAAAGCCGGTCGAGGACGGGCTGTGAACAACGTAACGAGCACGGATGCCGCCAACCTGCTGATTGCAGTAATGGCAACTCCAAACGTCAAGGATAGTGTCGAGACCGTCCGGCGATTCAGATCCATGCAGCTTGATGAGAAGCTGTCTCACAGCTTTTCCAAGCAGCCGATCGGCATCTCGACCTTTGATCGATTGCCAACTCCGCACACCTTTGGTGAGGGATTGGCGGCTTTGGTCGAAGGTGTTGCCCAAAAGCTCGTCGCGTATCGCCCAAACTATTTCACCATCGCAATCATGCAGACTCGCCTCGCCGGCAGTATCCAGTGGTTCTACAAAGTGGGGAGTACGAACAACGTCTACCGTTCTGCGGAAGCGCCTCCTAAACTGGACGTCCAGCGAGAGATCAGGATATCGCAAGACACAATTTTCGAGCTCGGGGCGTTTGTTGGAGGCTTTCATGAGAGGTTCTCAAACAGTGCTTCTCGTTAGCCAGGGTCCTTAAAAGCGAAATGATCTCAAAGACCCTTCTGGGACGTTCCCATAGACGTTAGCCACTCCAAATCATTGAAATTGCTACTGAGTGATATTCCCCTAGGGAGCGCCAGCAATTTCAGGCACTTAGATAGCCTTCAGCTGCCTACGTTGAATAATGGTTGAATAAGACGCCGGTGAACAGCGGCGAACGCGCTGGGATTTGCTGGTTTGCTGGCGTAATTGGCAGACTAGCCTCCTCAGCAACTAGCCTCGTCGCGATGCCTCTGTGGCTGAAGCATCCGCGAAAAATTTCCTCGTCGCACTTGGGTATCCGAGCATTCCGCTCAGCATGATTGCAGCCGACCCGCATGGCCTGGCAAAGGCGATTGCCGCACTCAATTGGATGGCGCAACAGATCGATCAATTCTCTGGATGACCAGTGAATTCGCAACGTGAAGCATGCGTGCACAGGGAGATCGCTTGCATGTCCATTGAGGAACGAGACTTCGCCAGCGAGAGAGAGCTTGAGGATGCCGTCGGCAGGGTCGCAAGTGACTGCTTGCGGAAGGCGGGAAAGAGCGCAGTCATAGTCAGAGGGTATGGTCTTGATCTGGCAGTGTTCTCACAAGTCGGGTGCTTCTTTTTTGAAGTGAAGGCGTTCGATCCGGGCCACGGCCGCTGTGGGTTTGGAAACCAAAAGGGAGAAGGAAATCAAATACGCCTGCTTTTCGATTCTGGTCTCGGCAGGCCGCGCCAATCCGAGGAACTGGCCTTATTCAACCGGTCCATCCGCTGGATACTCGGAGACCGATCTAAGCAGCACGGAGCTGCAAGATATGCTTTCTTCACCTCCCAGCAGGCGCAAGCAGCTGCTGCAGGTGGAGTGAGGCCAGGAAAGCAGAATAACCTGCGTATCTCTGCCTTTGAACATGATTGGGTTACGTGGGCCGGCTTGATCGACCGCGTCAACAACTTCCTCTTGAATAGCTAAACAGCGGGCCGTCTAAATCGGCCCGCCGCAGAGTTCCCCGAGTTTGCGAGTTGTCTTCTCGTGCAGAAAAACCGTCTACCTGACTACGGGATCGCTGTTTGCCCCGCGTGATGAAGGAATTGGTTCTTAGTCTCGAAACTAACTGTCGAACCTGACCTAGGTGGGCGGTCCACCGAAATCTCTAAGGTCCGATCATTTACCAATTTCGTACTTACAACTGACACTGCGAGATCCGAAAAGCCCACAGTTGTCTTTCCTGGAAAGAACCATCCGTCCTTCTGAATAGTGAGCGTGACGCTATTCTCGGACGAGGTGGCGCGCACGTCCGGCAGCGGTAAAGGCATATCCCATGTCTCTAGCCAGATCGTGCTGTCGACCGGGTTGCCCTGATCGTCCGCTTCTATGAATACGTAATCCATTGACACCACATTTGCTACAGCGCCGCGGGTGTAGCATTGCGTCGTGCGGAATGCGAATATCTTGGGCATCTCATGGTTGAGGAGCCCTGCTTCCGGATAAGAGTAGCCGCCTGATTGAGAATTCGCCGAGAGCAGATCACCATTGGCAGCGGCTGAAATGATGATGCCGTTCCCGTCCGTCACGCCATTGCCGAATCCAGGTCGGAAATCTATGGCCGCGCCTGGCTTCTTCGGAAATGCTTCAGCCGAAATACCGCCGATTCCATCTGGAAGCGTGATCGCCGCGACCGCCAAATCGTCGTGGGGCATAATGTCGATGACCGATTGCGTCTGACCATGCGTTGCAAGAAGGATCGTGTGATAGTTCTCCGTATGATCGACAAACGAACGGCACATTGCCGGATGCACCTCGTCGTGCGGGACCCCATCGAGATTGAGCCGGCTAAGGCTCACGTTCGAGAGATCATTCACTGTGCAAGTGCCGAACAGTGGCCGAATTTTAGCTTCCTCCACCACGTCAACACGGATGAAGCACCGGCCGCGATGGCACACAATATGCGGATTCC
>NZ_JACMYP010000100.1 GCF_020889705.1 Bradyrhizobium altum
CGACTGCCCGCCCTGCCCGCTCAACTGCAGATCCCGGAGCGTATCGATCGAGCCGCGATCGACCGCGGTCGCGCGCCCCGTGACGTTGACGAGATAGATGCTGTCGCGAACCTGTGTGATCGGCGTGCCCTCGAGCACCGAATTCACGGCCGTGGCGATGTCTTCCGACGTGACGCCAAGCTGGCGCGCCTTGTCCTGGAGGACGTCGACCTTGACGACGCGCGCAGGCTCCATCCAGTCGAACACCACGCTGCCGAGATCGGGGTTGCTCCGCACAATGCCGGCGAGTTCCTGGGAGAGATCCCTGACCTTCGCGATATCAGGCCCGCTCACGCGGTATTGCACGGGACGTCCCACCGGCGGACCGACCTCGAGCAACTTGACGTAGGTGTCGGTGCCTGGAAACGTCTTCCTCAGATATTCCTCAAATTGTGCCTTGACGAGGTCGCGCGCCTTTATGCCGCCCTTGGTCACGACCACCATTTCGCCGAACCATGTATTCGCGGTCTGCACGTCGAACGACAGCACGAACCGCGGCGCGCCGGTGCCGACATAAGTCGACCAATGCTCCACGGAGCCATTGCCCTGCAGCTGTTCGCGCTCGAAGCGCGCCATCTGCGCATTGGTGTCTGCAATCGAGGCATTTTGCGGCAAGTTCCAGTCGATCACCAGTTCGTCACGGTCCGACGAGGGAAAGAACTGTTGCTGCACGAATGTCATGCCGAACAACGCGACAAAGAAGGCTGCAACCGTCACGCCGACCGTGATCCAACGGTGATGCATGCAGACGAGCAGCACGCGGGCGAACATCTGCGCCAGCCGGCCCTTCTCCTCATGATGGCCCTTCATCTTTGCCGGCAGAATGGTGACGCCGAGCAGCGGGGTGAACAGCACCGCGACGATCCACGACACGATCAGGGAGACCGCAATCACCACGAACAGGGTGAAGGTAAATTCGCCGGCATTGCTGCTGTTCAGCCCAATCGGGATGAAGCCCGCGACGGTGACCAGCGTGCCCGTTAGCATGGGAAAAGCGGTCGACGTATAGACGTGGGTCGCTGCCTTTTCCAGAGGATCGCCGACCTCCAGCCGGGCCACCATCATTTCGACGGCAATCATCGCGTCATCGACCAGCAGGCCCAGCGCGATGATCAATGCACCCAGCGAAATTCTCTGCAATGAAATGCCGGCATAGGCCATCACCACGAAGGTAATGGCGAGAACCAGCGGAATTGCGATTGCGACGACGAGTCCGGCCCGCATGCCCAAGCTGAGAAAGCTGATGGCGAGGACGATCACCACGGCCTCAAACAGCGCTTCGGTGAAGCCCGACACGGCATGCTCGACGACGACAGGCTGATCGGCGACCAGATGAACGCCGACGCCAATCGGCAGGTCGGCAATGACCTTCGACATTTGCTCCTTCAGCGCCTCGCCGAAGTGAAGCAGGTTTGCGCCGGACTTCATGCCGATGGCAAGCCCGATCGCGGGCTGGCCGTTGTACCTGAACAAGGTCTGGGGCGGATCGGCATAACCGCGCGTGATAGTCGCGACGTCGGTCAGCGGAAAGAAGCGGTCGTTGATCCGGAGATTGACCGCCTTCAGGCTTGCCTCCGACGTGAATTGGCCGCTCACACGCACGCTAATGCGCTCGGGGCCCTCCTGGAAGACGCCGGACGGCGCGACCGCGTTTTGTCCCTGCAGGGAGGCCATGATCGAGCGGACATCGAGGCCGAGGGCCGCGATCTTCCGGGTGGAAAATTCGAGATAGATCACTTCGTCCTGCGCGCCAAGAATGTCGACCTTACCCACATCAGGCACGGTCAAAACCTTGGCGCGGATACCTTCGACCTCGTCGCGCAGCTGACGCTGGGTCAAGCCGTCGCTGGTGAACGCATAAATATTGCCGAACACGTCGCCGAAGCGATCGTTGAAGCCCGGCCCGATCACTCCTTGCGGAAAATCACCCTTGATATCCGCGATCATGTTACGGACGCGGACCCAGGTCGGCTTGACGTCAGCCGCCTTTGTCGTGTCTCGCAAATAGACGAATACGGTGGTCTGGCCCGCGACCGTCACGCTCTTGGTGTAGTCGAGCGATTCCAGTTCCTCGAGCTTCTTTTCGATCCTGTCGGTGACCTGGCGCGTCATCTCTTCAGGCGATGCGCCCGGCCACTGCGCCTGGATCACCATGGTCTTGATGGTGAAGTCGGGATCTTCCTGACGGCCAAGCTGAAGGTAGGCAAAGAGGCCTGCCGCCATGAAGGCGATCATGAAATACCAGACGAGCGAACGATGGCGGAGCGCCCAGTCGGAAAGGTTGAACGACTTCATGGGTTCTGATCCTGTTCGATACGGACTTGCTGTCCTGGCTTGAGGCTGTGGATTCCGGCGGTCACGACGCGCGCACCGGGGGCAAGCCCATCGGTGACGCGTGCACCTGCGGGGTCCCCGGCGAGATCGACCTTGTGCAGCGATACGGTGCTCGCAGGCTGATCGATGACCCAGAGGAAATTCGCGCCATCCTTAGCGAGCACCGCCGAGGCGGGGACGCGCAATGTCGGACTTTGCGTAGTGCCGAGCTTCGCCGTAACGGTCGTGCCTAAGCGGAAACTTTCAGGGGGATTGTCGAGGGCGATGCGGACCCGCCGCAGGCGCGTCACGGGGTCCGCCTGCGGGGCGATCTCGCGAACCTTGCCTTCCACCTGAACGGCGGGGAGAAGCTGCAAGCCGACTGTGAATGGTAGGCCAATTTCAAGCGGCACCGGGAAATCCTCCCCGATATCGACAACCGCCTCCCTGATGTCGGGCCTCGCGACCGTTACGACGCTTTGGCCCGGCGAGACCACCTGTCCGACCTCCGCCCCCACTGCGGTGACGACCCCTGCGAAATCGGCCTTGAGCTGTGCATAGCCGCGCTGCTCAATTGCCTTGATCAAGTTTGCCTGCGCGTGCGCCACCGACGCGTCGGCACCCGCCCGCGCCTGCTCGGCATTGTCCAGCGTCTGCTTTGTGGTGGCGTCACTTGTGATGAGGGTTCGCTGCCGCTCCTCCGTCGCCGTTGTCGTCGCCAGCTGCGCCTGGGCCTTCGCAAGCTCAGCCTTGGCCGCGCGTACGGCGAGCTCGAGGGCCGTGGGGTCGATCGTGCCGACCGTCTGTCCTTCGCTGACGAGGTCACCGACGTATACGGGACGCGCGGTCAGACGTCCCAGCACGCGGAACGCAAGATTGGTCTTGTACCGGGGCTCAACAACACCCACGGCGACTGTGCTGTCCGCGCTACTCGGCTCAAGGACCATCGACAGCACAGGCCGAACGGGCTCGGGCGCTTTCGTGTCCTGCTGACATCCGGCCAGCACCAGCGCGGATATAAACGTGCCGGTTGCAATCATGGCGCGCCTGTTCATGACGGGTCTCCCTCATATGTCACGGCCTGGCCAACGCTCAGCAGCTTGCCGCCATCGATCACGACGCGCTCGCCCGGCTTGAGGCCCGCCTTGATCAGCACTTCGCGGGCTTCATAACCGGCAATCGTCACTGGCTTGAGCGCAGCCGTTTTGGTCGCCGGATCGACAGTCCAAACCGCGGGCTTCGATCCTGCCGCCGCCAATGCACTCCAGGGCAATGCGATCTGCTGCTGGGCTTTCGCTTTGACGGTTCCTGCAACGGCGCTTCCAAGCGTCATCGCTGCCGGCGGATCCTGGATGGCAACCTTGACGCGGATGGTCGCGCTCTTCGCGTCAATCGCGGGCGAGACTTCCCTGACACGCCCGTTCGCCGTCGCGCCTGCGTCGGAGACAAGCGCCAGCGACACGCGGCTGTCTTCGAGGTTGCCAAAGAAGATGGATTCGTAGACGTCGAAGACGGCATCCCGCTCGCCGTCCTGCGCCAGCGAGAACACGGGCTGCGCGGCCTGTACGACCTGGCCGACTTCCAGATTGCGCGCGGTGATGACGCCTGCCGCTCCTGCGCGCAGCGCGGTATAGCCAAGGGCGTCTTTCGACATTCCGAGCGCAGCTTTTGCGGCTTCAAGCGCACCTTCTGCGGTTCGCAATCCTTCCTGCGCCTGATCGTAGACCGTGCGCGTGGTGAAACCGCTTGCGATCAGCGTCTTCTGCCGTTCGAAGGTCGCCATGGCCACGCGCAACTGAGATTGCGCGGCTGTGACCGCCGCGGCTGCGGCATCGACGTCGGCCTGCTGCTCGGCGGGATCGAGCACAGCCAGGATCTCACCAGCCTCGACGTGAGCGCCGACATCGACATAGCGCGCGAGCACACGTCCGCTGACGCGGAATGACAGATCCGCGCGAAACCGGGCCTGGATATCGCCGGTCAGGGTGACGGAGGCTTGTCGGTCGCGCGGCTGCACGATCTCTGTTCGCACCATCGCGGCACGCGTGATGGGAGCGGCGGCATGATCGTTGCAGCCACTCAGCGCGATCGCGACAAGCGCGGCCGCCAGAACGCTGGGACCCCTCAGCTTGCGTTTGCGGGCAGTTTCAACGACTTCAGCTTGGTTCGTAGTATGTTTCATGACACGTCCATGCGGTGACCAGGTGACAACAACTCGCCCAGCACATCCGCCGCCTGGGCAGAGAGCTGTTGGACTCCCCGAGGCGGACCTGGATCTGGTCGAATTGCAGTGGGGCGGCTGTCCTGATCCGGGGAGCTTGCTCTCGTGCAAAGCGCCGAGGTACCGGATGGACTGACGTCTGATCGGCGAGACGGCCACGGGATGCGACGCTCCGCGATCGCAAAGTTCGCCTGCCACTCACGCTCTCTCAGAGGAAATGAAAGGACGACGGATGTGAATTCATCGCCGGAGCCGTGCTCGACCCGGCCACCGAGACCCCTGGCAAGATCATTGCTGATCCGCAGTCCGCGCCCCGCAACGCCCCGTGCCGGCCGCGACCCATTGTCCAGGACGACGCAATTCACCAGCGCGCCGATTCGTGTCAGCTTGATCTTGATTTCTCCGGTCCGCGCGTCGAAGCACGCATGTTTCGCGGCCTCGGTTACGAGCCCGTGGACGATCATTCCGAGCCGCCGGCATCGCTCTGGTTGGAGTGGAAGATATTCGGTGGCGACTACCAGCCGGATATTCATCCGATCCAGCAACGAACGTCGCATGGCGCTGCCCATCATGCGGATGTAGGTCGCGGCGTCGATAAGTGCCTTGCCCTTGGGCATTGCGAGCGCCTGCTGCACATCGGCATGACCATGCAACAGTTCGACCACGTCGCTTAGGGCGCGCTTGGCCTCCGCCCCCTCGACCCGGACCGCCGCGGCCGAGACCAGGTTGATCGCCGAGGCGAGCCCATTATTGATCCGGTGATTCAATTCGCGCAGCAGAATGCCCTGCTCCACGATTGGCGAGTCCGGGCTGCACACAGTCACGACGATCTCCTCAGGTTGGCGGACCAGGCGGCGGCCGAACGCGCATCTGGCGGTCGGCCGGTCATACGGAGCAGCTGGCGCAGGCAGGCCAATCAACGCCGGCCTGTGCGAAAACCAAATTACACTATACCGTATATTTTCTTTTCATTGCATTTCCTGACGGGCCATGTCAAGTGGAATCCAGACACGCAAAAACTCGTGATTGGGAGACGGTGATGGCGACGAACAAAAGCCCGAAACGCGGCAGGCCGCCCAAGGACCTAGCCGGCGACGTCCAGGCGCGGATTCTCGATGCAGCCCAGCAGCTCTTTCTCGAGAAAGGCTTCCGGAGTGCCAGTATCGACGACATCTCCGAGTTGGCCCCTGCGAGCAAACCGACCATCTATGCCCACTTCCCCGGCAAGGAGGCGCTGTTCGTGGCTGTGGTGGTGCGGACCATCAACGGATTGACGGATTTCGAGGGGTTCACGCCGGCAGGCCGCACCATCCAGGAGAAGCTCGCCAATCTCGGCATCGAGCTCGTGGAGAGATTTGTCGAGGACACGTTGGACCTCACGCGCGCAACGATCGCCGAGGCGCGCCGATTTCCCGAGTTGAGCCGGAATGTTCACGATGCGGCGCGCGACCGAGCGGCTGGAGCAGTTTCGCAACTCTTGAACGAAGCGACGCAGAGGGTCGCGCGCTCACCTAAAGGACCTTTCAGCGCAAAGCGGAGCGTAGCGACCGCGCAGATGTTCATGGATCTTATCCTGCTTCCGATGCTGATGAGATCTCTGATGGGTGAAGAACTGAAAGATCTCAAAAAGGAGTTGCCGACGTTCCTGCACGAACGAATCAATTTTTTTCTCGCGGCTTGCGAGACGGACTGGAGGCCGTGAACCAGCCGAAGGCCTCGCCGCTATCCTTGCGCCGCGGCTTTGGGACGGATATCGGCGGGCAGGTCGATCGGCCGACCTCACCGTCAATGACGCAGGGCGCCGGTGCAGAAATCCATCATCTCATCGAACTTGGGCCGAACGGCAGCCGTATTGATCCGCGGCGGATTGAGATACCCCTCCATTGCTTCAAGCAGGCAACAGGTCATTGCCCTTGCACATCCCGGTCGTAGCTCGCCGCTCGCCTGTCCGGCAGCAATGGTCGCGCGCACAAACCCCCGGATCCGGTCTGTGTAAGACTGGGCGATTGCCCAGTTCTCGCGTACCGCCGCAGCGACCAATTCGTGTTCCTTGCTGTCGTGCTCCAGCCGATGTTGGTGCAGCTGCGAGATCGTTCTCAAGGCAGCCGTTAGGCGCTCCAGGGCGGAGTCTCCGCGAGCCGCAAGGGTTGAGCCGCGGACATGCGATCGAACAGATCCGCCGCGATCGTCTCGTCGATCGCCTGCCTTGAAGGGAAGAAGCGGTAAACGTTAGCGGGCGACATCGACGCCCCGCGAGCGATATCGGCGACGGTGGTCTTCCTGAAGCCGATCTCGCGGTGCAGTCGGATCGCTGCCTGTACGATTCGCCGCCGGATGCACGACGACCCGGCCTGGCGTATCCGCTGCGGCATCGCTTGGAACCCTCAGTGAGATGGGATCGAATGCAATTCACGCCGGCAGGTTTCGCCGAAGTGACGCAAGGGGTCCATCTCCTCCATGAGTTCGGGCAAATCGACCAGTTCGGGATTCGGCGAAAGGTAGGTTTCGACGATCAGGCGACCTGCCCGCTCTGCGGCTTGAACCACCTCATCGCTAGAAAGAATCCTCATCCGTCCGACAAGCGCGTACAAATTGACCAGTTGAGGAATCTCGGACCTGTCGCTGACGAGCGCTTCGGCATAGAGACGAGAGGCTTCCTCGATGAAACTCCGATAGAGCCGCTCGCGCTTGGCGATCGACCGGGTATTATGACGCTCGCGAAGTTTGCGGCGCCGGGTCACCCAACCCGACACGATCGTGGAGATCGCTCCGAAGGCCGAGCCACCGAACGCGGCGAAAGCGGGGGCATAAACAGTGTTCATGCGATCATTCCTCTCTCGCGCCGCGGCGGGGCGCCCCAATAGTCCTGACCGAAGCAGCTTCCGCAGCGCGGTCAAAGACAGCTCTGCAAGCATCGCTCAGAGCTGACTCTCTTTGCCGGAGACAGGCCTCTACGTTCGCGGCGTCGGGGATGTAGCCAAGGCATAGCCGGAAGGCATCAGGCGCGCAGGCGGCCCTCTGTTCGGGAGTGCCGCGGCTCTCCTGCGCAAAGGCAGTCGCGTTGCCGAACATTGCGGCCAGAACGACTACTAAAGTGTGCTTGAACATACAAAATCCCCTCTTCTGCTGAGGCATCGCGCGCTCGAACGGGAAACGCAGCGTCATGCTCCGATTCCCCCGCCCGTCGAACTGCCTCAACACGAGCTTGTGAGTCTTCGCTCTTGACACACCCCGCGGTACAGGATGTATATGAACTATACGGTTTAGTGTATTTATGGAGCCGAGAATGTCAACACTTTTGTGGTCGCGCGCGAAGGAAAATCCGTGGCCGGGGCTTGCGCTCGCCTCCCTGAACCTGGTCGTGGCTCTGTCCCTCGTGGCCCTGAGCCTGCTGCTGGGCGTTACGATCGCGTTGCTTGCCGGGGTGCACGCGTTCGTCGGCGGGCGCTCCTGGATCGCGCCGAGAGCACTTCGGCGCCGGAGCCCGGCCCTGTGAGCAGAGCATCCGCTTTGTCGATGCGTGCGCGCAGTTCCGCCGGGACTCAAGCTCCCGTGCGGGGTTACTTTCTGTGGGTCGGCGGAGCGTTGCTCATGCTGCTCCTTGCAGCCAATTCCCTGCTGCCCGCGCCCCCGCCAAACAAGCTCATCGAATCGCACTCTACGCTTCCGCCGATCCGGATCGCCTCCGAACTGAAGGGACCGGAAGCAATTATCATCGATACCAGCCAGTCCGGTTTGCTCCCCATTCTCCCGGACAGGGAGATTGAGGTCCCCTCGCCGCTTACCTCGGAAGTGGCCGACGCCGTACGACAGCCGCCCGCGTCAATATCCGAGCAAGCCGATGCGAGTGACGCTAGTCCCGCAATCCCGACTCATGTCCGCGAAACGTTGGCGCAGTTAGATCCGGGAGTCTCCGATCAAGCCGGCTCAAGCACGAGGCCAGTCGGGCTTGCCTCGGAACCACGACGCAATTTCGCTCGAACTCACGCCGAGAAGCGACGGCGACCTGCGCGGCATTCGTCTTTCGATACCACTCTCGAACGCTGCGCTTCACTGAACCAAGGTTCGTGTCGATAGGCCCGTCGTGGACCCTCGCACACCCATAAGACCACCGATCAATTTTTCACGGATAGCCACGGGATTTACCTCATCATGTCGAAGAAGCGAATGTTAGCAATTATAGTTTTGTCCGCCACGCTTGCTGCCACGGGCGCGAGAGCCGATGTCACCCACACATCTTTGGACGCCACAAATAGAAGCGTAGCCGCGCAAGGCGATGCCGATGAAACGGTGATTCGTCGCCTGCTCGAGCAATTTCGCACCATAAAAATTCCACTCAGTCAGGCGGTAGCGATCGCCGAGCATCTACATGACGGTTCAAAGACTGCGGATGTTAGTTTTGAGATTTCCGGTCCGGCCATTTATCGGGTACGGACGGTAGGCAATGAACGACTTTGGGAAAATGTCATAGATGCTAACACCGGAAGAGTGACAGAAAGGGAAGTTTCGTCATCGCTGAAGGAGCTCGACCGAGAGAATCTGGGCAAAATCATTGCCCTGAAGTCAGTTGAGCAAGAGCTGTCGGACGCCGTACGCATCGCCGAGCAGGCTGCAGCGGGGAGTGCTCTTGCCGGAGGTCTGGTGAAGCAGGATGACAAACTCAACTTCGTGGTCGTCATCGCCAGTGGTGATCGCTTGAAGGAGGTCACGCTCGAGCCGCCCAAAGTAGCACGACGGGGGTCAGCTCACCACTAACCGCGGTTCAGCGGATTAGGCTGCGCCTGCCGGCAGCAACTCACCCCCTTGGCCGCAGTTTGGCGGCACTGCTGCCGAGCGGTTCGTTGCGAGGATCTGGCACACGTCGGCGCGGGAAACGACGTAGTTTCTCAGGACGTAAGCAACGATCAGCCCAAACACGAGCGCACCTGTCTAAACGCTGGATGCGATGGCAGAGAGCGGTGCGGCGGCGGGCGTCGATCGTGACGGAGAAAGGAACATGTAAGGCCAAAACGAGATAGCGTTCCGAATGCAGTGGCAGAGATCGCTGCTGAGAAACCTGCCGGCACCGTGCAACGTGGCCCTTCTTGGAAAGGCCTTCCACGGGCGGTTCAATGATCGCAACTTGCGTACGCCACGGTGCTACACCGTAGTGCTACACCGTCATTTTCCGGCGGCTCGAGAATGCTTGATTTTGAAGGACTTTTCCGCTGTCCGAAATCGATGGCGGAGAGAGTGGGAGTCAAACCCACGATTCTCGATTGCCCCCCTTCGAACAACTGACACTGCTCGTAAGCACTCGCCGGCCTCCTGCCCTCGGAAACCCAGACCTGCACATGCGCCATAAGCTTGCGACGTTGGCTGTGACGAGATATTTCTTAGTGTGCCGGTGCACACGTCATGCACAAGCCGCCTTCTAATCTTGAATAATTTTAGCTTTTGCTCAATCCATCATGGGCTCAATTTGAGCTAGGTGGTGCCAACGGGACCGAGGCGAATAAGGAGTGTCCGCTTTGCGCTAGAACCTATCGGTGCTTCTGGCCAGATTCTAAGCGCGCCCCGCCCTCCTGTACGATCGAGCGCGCTGCGATACTCCATCAGTGAAGACGCAATGGATATCGGACCTCTGCTAGGCTAAGCCAAGCTCACTACTTCGGTCAGAATTTTCAACGCGAAGGAAGCGAGAACACTCGACCAAACTACGCCAAATTGCGCGACGGCCGCCGGCCGCACTACTCCCACTCAATCGTCCCCGGCGGCTTGGACGTCACATCATACACCACCCGGTTCACGCCCTTCACCTCGTTGATGATGCGCGTGGCGGTCTCGCCTAAGAACTTCATGTCGAACTGGTAGAAGTCCGCGGTCATGCCGTCGGTCGAGGTGACGGCGCGCAGGCCGACGACGTATTCGTAGGTGCGGCCGTCGCCCATCACGCCGACGGTCTTGACCGGCAGCAGCACCGCAAAAGCCTGCCAGATCGCGTCATAGAGGCCGTGCTTGCGGATCTGGTCGATATAGACGGCGTCCGCGTTGCGCAGGATGTCGAGCTTTTCCTTGGTGATGTCGCCGGGGCAGCGGATGGCAAGGCCGGGCCCGGGAACGGGTGGCGGCCGACGAACACTTCGGGCAGGCCGAGCTCGCGGCCGAGCACGCGCACCTCGTCCTTGAACAGCTCGCGCAGCGGCTCGACCAGCTTCATGTTCATGCGGGCCGGAAGGCCGCCGACATTGTGGTGCGACTTGATGGTGACAGACGGCCCGCCGGTGAAGGAGACGCTCTCGATCACGTCAGGATAGAGCGTGCCCTGCGCCAGGAATGCGGCGCCGCCGATTTTCTTCGCCTCCGCCTCGAACGCCTCGATGAACAGCCGCCCGATGGTCTTGCGCTTCACTTCGGGATCGGTGACGCCTTCGAGCTCGCCCAAAAACTCTTTCGACGCATCCACATGGACCAGCGGGATGTTGTAATGGTTGCGGAACAGGTCGACGACGGTCCTGGCCTCGTCGAGCCGCAGCAATCCGTGATCGACGAACACGCAGGTGAGCTGGTCGCCGATCGCCTCGTGGATCAGCACCGCCGCCACGGCTGAGTCCACGCCGCCGGACAGGCCGCAGATCACCTTGCCCGAACCTACCTGCGCGCGGATCTTCTCGATCGCCTCCTCGCGGAAGGCGCGCATGGTCCAGTCGCCGGTCAGGCCTGCGACCTTGCGCACGAAGTTGCGCAACAGTTTGGCGCCGTCTGGCGTGTGCACCACCTCGGGATGGAACATCAGCCCGTAGTACTTGCGCTTCTCGTCCTGGATGATCGCGAACGGCGCGTTCGGCGAGGTGCCGGCCACCGAGAAGCCGGGCGGCATTTTTGTGATGCGGTCGCCATGGCTCATCCACACCTGGTGCTTTTCGCCGTGGCCCCAGACGCCGTCGAACAGCTGGCTGTCGGTCTTCACCTCGACATCGGCGCGGCCGAATTCGCGGTGGTGCCCGCCCTCGACCTCGCCGCCGAGCTGGGCGGCCAAGGTCATCTGGCCGTAGCAGATGCCGAGCACGGGAACGCCGGATTCGAAGATCAGCTGCGGGGCGCGCGGCGAGCCGGTCTCGTGCACCGACTCAGGCCCGCCGGAGAGGATCACCGCCTTCGGCTTCATCTCCTTAAAGGCGGCCTCCGCCTTCTGGAACGGCACGATCTCGGAATAGACCCCCATCTCGCGGACGCGGCGGGCGATCAGTTGCGTCACCTGGCTGCCGAAATCGACAATCAGAATCTTGTCATGCGCCGAAGCCACCGTGGGCGCCGACGAGTCATGAGCTGTGTCTTGGGCTGTGTGCTGGGCTGTCATGGCAAGCAGATACGCGACACCGCCCGCCCCCGCAACCGCGCAGCGCGGGGCGCCCACATTCTTCTTTGGGCATGGACAAATCGATATAGGTCAGCATTATTGACCTAGTTTCGCCACAACCAATGGGAGGAAACAAATGCCAGATTTTCACGAACCATCCCGCCTCGCAGCGCTCGGCCACGACTGGATCGCCGCCTGGAACGCGCGCGACCTCGAGCGCGTGCTGGCGATGTATTCGGAGGATACCGAGATGACCTCGGACCGGATCCCGGCGCTCGGCTTCGGCGCCTCCGGCACCGTGCGCGGCAAGGCGCAGTTGCGGGCCTATTGGAGCGCCGCGCTCGCCAAACTGCCCGAGCTGCATTTCGAGCTGATCGACCTCTATGTCTCGCCCGACAGCGTCGTCGTGTTCTACCAGAACGAACGCGGCAAGAAGATCTGCGAGTATCTGAGGCTCGACGTCGAAGGCAAGATCAGGCAGGGCTCGGCGAACCATCTGGTGGGGTGAGGTGTTGCGGCATCGCTCCCTCTCCCGTCACCCTGAGGTGCGAGCGGAGCGAGCCTCGAAGGGCGACGGCCCGGCCCCATCCCATCCTTCGAGGCTCGCCGAGCGCTGCTGGCGCACCGCTCGACGCGCACCTCAGGATGACGCCGGAGTGTGGGGATAGCGACAACGTTGTCCGTTGCGCACACGCAGCACTCATCGCCTCCGCGTCGCAACCTTCCTCACCTTCGTATCCGCCCAGCTCAGCGGCTTGCCGCTCTTCGACGGCAGCACGAGTTGGCCGACGGCCTGCCCGGCCTGGTCCAGCAGCACCGAATGCGGCTCGCCCCGCGCATAGAGATGCGCCTCGCCCCATTGCCGCAAGGAGACCACGATCGGGAACAGGTCGTGTCCCCGCTTTGTCAGCACATATGCCTGATAGGCGCTGCCGTCGGACGCCGCGACCTGCTCGAGCACGCCGGTTTCGACCAGCTTGCGCAGCCGCGCCGTCAGCATGCCTTTGGCGATGCCGAGGTTCCTCTGGAAATCGCCGAACCGGCGCAGGCCGTCGAACGCGTCGCGCACGATCAACAGCGACCACCAGTCGCCGATCGCATCCAGCGCGCGGGCCACCGGGCATTCCGCCTTTGCAAATCCGGTCCGCTGCATCGCGCTCCACCTCCCTCGATCACGATTCCGAACTGGTCTTAAAATAAGACTAGACAGGCCGCGATGCAACTGGTCTCATTATAAGACCAGATTGCGAATTGCAGCGGAGCCAAGATGACGAACCAGACCATGACGGAGGCCGGACCGGCCACGGGCGATCACAAGACGGACGGCAAGCCCCGCGACACCAAGGCGGGCGCGCTGTCGCCCGCGATCGTGCTGTTGTTTGCGGTCGCCTGCGGGCTGAGTGTTGCCAACATCTATTCCGCCCAGCCGCTGCTCGACACCATGGCGCAGGACCTCGGCATTACCCCCGCCGCGATCGGCATTGTGGTGACGCTGACCCAGGTCGGCCTCGCCTTCGGCCTGATGCTGATCGTGCCGCTCGGCGACCTCTGGGACCGCCGCAAGCTGATCGTCGGCCAGATCATGCTGTCCGCCGTCGCGCTCGTCGTGGTCGGCACAGCGCCAAACGCGGTCGTGCTGTTTGGCGGAATGGCGCTGGTCGGGCTGCTCGCCGTCGTGATCCAGGTGATCGTTGCCTTCGCCGCGACATCGGCCTCGCCGGCCGAGCGCGGACAGACCATCGGCACCATTCAAAGCGGCGTCGTGTCGGGCATCCTGCTGGCTCGTTTTGCGTCGGGCACGCTCGCCGATATCGGCGGATGGCGCATGGTCTACCTGACCTCGGCGGTGCTGATGCTCGCGATGGCCACGCTGCTCGCCTATGTGCTGCCGCGGCAGCCGCCGCGGGCGTTGACCGCATCATCCTATGCAAAGCTGTTGCGCTCGACGGCCGCGCTCCTCGCCGAGGAGCATGTTTTGCGCGAGCGCGCCGTGTTCGCGTTCCTGATCTTCGCGAGCTTCAGCGCGTTCTGGAGCTCGGTCGTGCTGCCGCTCGCCGCGCCGCCGCTGTCGCTGTCGCACACCGCGATCGGAATGCTCGGCATTGCCGGCCTCGCCGGCGCGCTGGCGGCGCGCAATTCGGGCCGCCTCGCCGATCGCGGCTGGGGCCAGCGCACCACCGGATTGTCGCTGCTGCTGATGCTGGCCGGCTGGGCCCCGATTGCCTGCCTGCACGCTTCGCTGTGGCTGGTGCTCGCCGGCGTCGTCATGATCGACTTCGCGGTGCAGGCCGTCCATGTCACCAACCAGAGCCTGATCGTCGCTGCGCGCCCCGAGGCGTCGAGCCGCCTGATCGGCGTGTACATGGTGTTCTATTCGATCGGAAGCGGGCTCGGCGCGATCTCGTCGACGATGGCCTATGCCGCCGCCGGCTGGCTCGGCGTCTGCGCGCTCGGGGCTGCGATCAGCGCCTGCGCGCTGCTGTACTGGGTCATCGTGGTGAGCAGGACGCCGGTGCCAGTGGGCGCGTGTTCCGAAGCGTAGGAACTCAACTCGTCATTGCGAACGAAGCGAAGCAATCCATATGTGCGGAGCCATGGATTGCTTCGTCGCTTACGCTCCTCGCAATGACGAGCGGTGGACGCGTCACGCCTTCTTCAGCACCGAGACGAAGAAGCCGTCCGTGCCGGTGCGTCGCGGCGTCATCAGCAGGCCCTCCGGCGATTGCAGCGCGGCCTCGGTAAATGCCTCGGCCTTGTCCCACAGCACCGATGCGGTCTGCTCCGGCGGCTGCACCGAAAACTCCGGATGCCGCGCGATGAATGCCTCGACCTGCTCGCCGTTCTCCTCCGCCAGCACCGAGCAGGTGATGTAGGCGATGCGGCCGCCGGACTTGACCAGCGGCGCGGCGCGCGCCAGCACCGCGGCCTGATCCTTCAGCCGGACCTCGAGCGCGCCGGGACGCATCCGCCATTTGGCGTCGGGATTGCGGCGCCAGGTGCCGGTGCCGGTGCACGGCGCATCGATCTGCACGAGGTCGGCGGAGGCCTTGATGTCGGACAGCACCTCGTCCTCGCCGCGCGGCGTGCGCACGTCGCAATTGTGCACGCCGGCGCGTGACAGCCGCTCGTGGATCGGCACGAGCTGGCGCTTGTCGCTGTCGGTCGCAATCAGCCGGCCCTTGCCGTCCATCATTGCGGCCAGCGCCAACGTCTTGCCGCCGGCGCCGCGCAGAGATCGATCACCTGCTCGCCGGGCTTGGCCGCCGAGAACATCGCCGCGAGTTGCGAGCCCTCGTCCTGGACTTCGATGGCGCCCTTGATGAAATCCTCCTCGGCATGGATGCCGGGATTGCGCGCGTCGGCGCCAAGCTCGATGCGCAGGCCGAGCGGCGACCACGGTGTCTCCTTTGCGCCGAGATGCGACAGCCGCGGCAGCACCTTCTCGCGCTTGCCGCGCAGCGTGTTGACGCGCAGATCGAGCGGCGCGCGGCTCGCCATCGCGGTCGCTTCCGCGGCGCGGTCATCGCCGAACACTTTTGCCAGATACGGGTCGAGCCAGTCCGGATAGTCACCCGCGACATGCGCCGGCGCATCCTTGAGCGAGCGCGAGGCCAAGGCAGCCTCCTCGGCCGCGGTCAGCGGTTCCGGCGCGAAGCGGCCGCCGTCGCACAGCGCCGAGATCGTCGGGATGTCCATGCCGCGCTCGAGCTTGAGCATGCCGAGCACCCGCGACCGGGGGCTGGCATCGTCCATCAGATAGGCCGCGGAGGATTGCCGGCGCAGCACGTCCCAGATCAGGCCGGAGATCGCGGCGCGATCGCCGGAGCCGGCATAGCGGTGCGCGGTGCCCCATTCCTTCAGCGCTTTCGCCGCGGGAATGCGCTGTGCGTCGATGGTGGCGATCAGCTCGATCGCGGCGGAAAGCCGGGCAGCAGGGGTCATCGATCTCTTTCGGTTGGGCGCATCAAATCAGCAGCAGGAGCTTGAGCGCGAAATACAGCCACATCGCCGCCAGCACCAGCACGCCGGCGAACCAGGCGAGCGAGCGCGGCCGCACGTCGTTGGAAGTGACGAATACCCCGGCATGGGCAAACCGCGTCACCACAAACACCCAGGACATCAGCACGATGAACAGATCGGCACGGCGCAGCGGCAGCGCAATGGCGATCAGGACATAGAGCAGCACCGGCAGCTCGAACTGATTGGCGAAGCAATTGCCGAGTTGGGTGGCGCGCTCCGGCCAGTTCGGCTGGCGCAGGGCGATATCGGCCATCTTGGTCTCACCGCTCGCCAGCGTCCGCGTGCGCAGCGTGGCCATCCCAAACAGAAGTGCGAAGGTGAGCCCAATCTGGATGAAGACCGGCAACAGAACCATTTGAACCGACATCAAGAATCTCCCTTAAGCCGGGCGTCCGGCCGCCCTCTTAGCGGTCGCGGCCGCGCAACACAATGAATCGTCCGCGGTAACCCGTTGAACCACGATCCGAGCCCGGGTGACCAACTCCCAGGAATAATGGCGGTTTCAGTTCCTCACGGCTGACGCGATGTGCATCATCACCCCGATCCTGGACGGCGCGGCCCTGGCGGCCGCAGGCCCCGGCGATCTCGTCACCTCCCTATTGAAGGCGATCGACCCCGGCATCGGCTGGTTCGACGACGCGGCGGATGGCGGGCTCGGCATGGTGCTGTCGGGGCTCGCCGGCGTCGCGGCCGCGCTCCCGGTCGCCATCCTGCTCTCGGTCTATTTCCGCCGCGGCTATCGCTCGACGCGCGACATCCTCGGGCACAGCCTCGCCACGGCGCTAGTGCTCAGCCTGCTCGGCTATGCGGCCTACGACATGGGGCACGATGCGCTTGCCTATCTCGGGCTCAACGCATCGCCGGCCGCGACGGGAACAAACCCGCCAAACACCGGGCTGCTCGGAGGTCGCGGCGGTCCGCCTGCCCTACCCATCCGCGCGGACGAGCAGCTTGCGATCTAACGGCCTGCGCCGCCGGATCAAACAAGACATCAAACAACGCATCAAACAGAGGAGCGAAGAACACACTGAAATCGTCATCGTTCCGACTTCGCGCCGACACTATAATTCGGCCGAAAGGATCGATGCATGCCCCAGTTTCGCCTGACACAAATCTCCGACACCCACCTCGCGCGCCGCTTCAAGCCGCTCGTCGACAACTTTCATCGCGTCAGCGAGCACATCGACGCGACGCGTCCCGATCTCGTGCTCAACTCCGGCGACGTCGCGTTCGATGGGCCGACCAGCCGCGACGATCTGGTGTTCGCCAAGGAACTGCACAGCGCGCTGCCGGTCGATTGCCTCTATCTGCCGGGCAATCACGACATCGGCGACAATCCGACTGCGGTGGGCCCGGTCCCGACGCAACTGCCGACCGAAGAGACGCGCCGCGCCTTCACCTCGGTGCTCGGCGAGGATCGCTGGCATTTCGACGCCGCCGGCTGGTGCTTCATCGGCCTCAATTCACTGATCATGAACACCGGCCTCGACAGCGAGGCCGCGCAGTTCGACTGGCTCGCCTCGGCGCTCGACAAGGCCGTCGGCAGACCGGTCGCGCTGTTCCTGCACAAGCCGCTCTATCTCGACGTGCCCTACGATGCCGAACGCGTCGAGACCGCGATCCGCTTCGTGCCGCAGCCGGCGCGCCGCCGCCTGATCGAGATGTTCGGCAAGGTCGATTGGCGCCTGGTCGGCAGCGGCCACGTGCACCAGCGCCGCGATTACACGTTCGAGCACGTCAGACAGATCTGGGCGCCCTCGACCGGCTTCATCATCTCAGATGCGCGACAGGAAGTGATCGGCATCAAGGAAACCGGCCTGGTCGAATACCGCTTCCAGCCGGACAGCTTTGAAGTCCGACACATCAGGGCCAAGGGTCAGGTCGATGTCGACCTGGACATGCTGCTCGGCAAGCAGCCGGCGTGAGCCGTCTCAGCTCCGCGCCGCGTCGTTCAGGTCCCGCTTGATGACGGTAAGCAGCGCCTGCAGCGAGTCCTTGTTCGGCTGTGCCGCCGCCGGCGTGGCTCGCATGCGCGGCACCTGCGGCATGAAGCGGACCGGCTCGGCGGCCGGCTCGTCCTCGACAAATTTTCCATGCAGGACGTCGTCGCGGCGGCCCATGACGAACATCGTCGCCCAATAGCCGAGGGCGAGGAGAATGACCCCGGAAACAATAGCTTCAAAAACCATGGCTACACCTGAAATATAGCCACATTGAATCAACTGCGCCGGGTCCCCGTCAAGCAAATGGGGGCCGAAAAGCCCCCAAAAGCCCGCCATTGTGGCGCTTTTGATACTTTGTTGCGCGGAATGGGAGCTGGAATGCCTCGTTTTGACGCGTTTTCTTGGCGCGAACCGGTGCCTATCCCGGATCAAGTCCGGGATAGGCTTCGCTCGAAAACACTATCGCTCAGGCCTTATCCGGCCCGATCCGGACCAGCTGCTTGCCGAAATTGGCGCCCTTGAGCAGGCCCATGAAGGCCTCCGGCGCGCTGTCCAGGCCCTCGGTCACGAACTCCTTGTACTTGACCTTGCCGTCGCGCACCCACTGCGACATGTCGCGCAGGAAGTCGCCATGCATGGCGGCGAAGTCGCTGACGATGAAGCCGCGGAAGGTCAGCCGCTTGGTCAGGATGTTGCGCATCATCGCGCCGGCCCATTTCGGGGCGTGCGCTTCGGTGTCGTTGTAGTGTGCGATCAGGCCGCAGACCGGGATGCGCGCGAACGCATTGAGCAGCGGAAACACCGCGTCGAACACCGCGCCGCCGACATTCTCGAAATAGACGTCGATGCCCTTCGGGCAGGCTTCCTTGAGCTTCGCCGCAAGATTGGGATCGCGATGATCGAGGCACTCGTCGAAGCCGAGCTCGTTCTTGACGTAGGCGCATTTGTCCTTGCCGCCGGCGATGCCGATCGCCCGCGCGCCCTTGATCTTCGCGATCTGGCCGACCGCCGAGCCGACGGCGCCGGACGCAGCCGCAACCACCACCGTCTCACCCGCCTGCGGCTTGCCGATCTCGAGCAGTCCCGTATAGGCGGTCATACCGGGCATGCCGAGCACACCGACCGCGGTCGAGATCGGCGCGATCTTCGGATCGATCTTGGCGAGCCCCTTGCCGTCGGACAGCGCATGCGTCTGCCAGCCCGCGCGCGACAGCACGATATCGCCCTTGGCAAAGGCGGGATTGTTGGACGCGATCACCTCGCTCACCGTACCGCCTTCCATCACCCCGCCGACCGGCACCGGTGCGGCATAGGACGGACCGTCGGCCATGCGGCCGCGCATATAGGGATCGAGCGACAGCCAGATGGTGCGGAGCAGCACCTCGCCCGCGCCCGGCGTCGGCGGCGTGTAGTCCTCGAGCCTGAAATTGGCCGGCGTGGGCTCGCCATGCGGGCGCGAGGCCAGAACGATGCGCTTTCCTTGGGACATGATTTCCTCTTGAGGTGATTGGTTCGTGGCGCACACGTAGTCACGCAATCCAGCTCCCCGCAAGGGAGATGGATTTGCTCTTTCGCGCGCGCTTGTTTGAAATCTTGTTTGAAATGACGGCCGTCATGCCGGGGGCATGCCGCCCGGCAGATCCGTCATTGCGGGGCAGTCCGCCTGGCTTCCGCGCGATCGTTAGTCGGCCGGGATGAAACGGAGGGTGCCTGCGCGACGCGTTGGCTTGCCGGTGTCATTGGTATGATTGACGCCGTCCATCACAGGCACCTCAGGGAAATCGAATGGGCTTACGCCGTCGAGGCACGCCACGTTAACGGCATACAGGCTTTGGTTCGATCGTCGCTGATGATGCGTGTAGATTCCGCAGCGAGAACAGAAGAAGTGCTGTGCCGATCCGGTGTGGAAGCGGTAGCTTGTCAGCGCCTCCTCGCCCTGCAGGAACTTGATCCCACCCATCTCCGCCATGACGACGACGGCACCACGCATCCGGCAGTAAGAGCAGGTGCAGCGGCGGATCGAACTGAAACCGTCGCTGAGCGTCGCCTCGAAGCGCACCGCGCCGCAATGGCACTGGCCGGCCCGAACGTTCGTGTCGCTCACCATGTCACCTGGGTCCCCTGTCAAGAGATTCCGGGATCGGTCCCGTGGACCGACCCGGAATGACGAACGAGGTGCTTACACCCCGCCCGGATAGTTCGGGGCTTCGCGCGTGATGGTCACGTCGTGGACGTGGCTCTCGCGCAGGCCGGCGCCGGTGATGCGGACGAACTCGGCCTTGTCGTGGAAGTCCTTGATGTCCTTCGCACCGACATAACCCATCGCCGCTCTGAGACCGCCGGCGAGCTGGTGCATCACGTTGCCGACCGGGCCCTTGTAGGGCACCTGGCCCTCGATGCCCTCCGGCACGAGCTTCAGCGTGTCCTTGATGTCCTGCTGGAAGTAGCGGTCGGCCGAGCCGCGCGCCATCGCGCCGACCGAGCCCATGCCGCGATAGGCCTTGTAGGAGCGGCCCTGCCACAGGAACACTTCGCCCGGCGTCTCGTCGGTGCCGGCGAGCAGCGAGCCGACCATCGCGATGTCGGCGCCGGCGGCCAGCGCCTTGGCGAGGTCGCCGGAATATTTGATGCCGCCGTCGGCGATGACTGGCACGTCGGCCTTCTTCGCCGCGGCCACCGCATCCATGATCGCGGTGAGCTGCGGCACGCCGACGCCGGCCACGATGCGCGTGGTGCAAATCGAGCCCGGACCGATGCCGACCTTGATGCAGTCGGCGCCCGCATCGATCAGCGCCTGCGCGCCGCCCTCGGTCGCGACGTTGCCGGCCACGACCTGCACGGCGTTGGAGAGCCGCTTGATGCGGTTGACGGCATTGAGCACATGCCGCGAGTGACCGTGCGCGGTATCGACCACGACGACGTCGACGCCGGCATCGATCAGCCGCTCGGTGCGCTCATAGCCGGTCTCGCCGACCGTGGTGGCGGCGGCGACACGCAGCCGGCCCTGCGCGTCCTTGCAGGCCAGCGGATGGGCGACCGCCTTTTCCATGTCCTTCACGGTGATCAGGCCGACGCAGCGATACTGGTCGTCGACGACGACCAGCTTTTCGATGCGATGCTGGTGCAGCATCCGCTTCGCCTCGTCCTGGCTGACGCCCTCGCGCACCGTGACGAGGTTCTCGTGCGTCATCAGCTCCGAGACCCTTTGCCGCGGATCGGTCGCGAAGCGCACGTCGCGGTTGGTCAGAATGCCGACCAGCTTGCCAGGCACGTTCTTGCCCGCACCAGTCACGACCGGGATGCCGGAGATGCCGTGATCCTTCATCAGCGTCAGCGCGTCCGACAGCGTGGCCTCGGGACCGATGGTGAGCGGATTGACCACCATGCCGGATTCGAATTTCTTGACCTGCCGCACCTGGGCAGCCTGGCCTTCGGGGTCGAAATTACGGTGGATGACGCCGAGGCCGCCGGCCTGCGCCATCGCAATCGCCATCCGCGCCTCGGTGACGGTGTCCATCGCGGACGCCATGATCGGGATGTTGAGCTGGATCGCGCGGGTGACCCGCGAGCGGATGTCGACTTCCGAGGGAAGAACGTCGGACAGACCGGGCTTCAGAAGCACATCGTCGAATGTGTAGGCTTCGCGGATAGCCTGAAATCCCGTGGCCATTGCCAACTCCTTATCTGCGGCCTCAGCCGCGAGGGTATTACGGATGAACGCTACCTGCGGCGACGCTCGCTGCGTCACCGTCGAATCGGCGCCCATCGGTGGGGTTGACGCTGGTCGATAGCATGGCGGCATGACGAATCAAAGTGTTTGCCAGCCATGCACAGGCTTTTTACGGGCCGGTTCAGGGGCACTGTAGCTCGCTTAGCGATATCCCTGCGGCGGCCCGTGCCGGCGGATCGCCTCGACCACCTCGCGGTGGCGCCGGTCCTCGCGCTTCATGTGGACCGCGATCACCGCATGGGCCGACGGCACCAGCAGCAAGACGTGGAAAAACAGCCCGAAAATCGCGCAAAACACGATCAGGACCAGATTGAAGATGCCCGAAAACGGCTGTCCGTTCAGGAGCAGCCCGATCGGCGGCAGCAGAGCGGCAAGGACGTAGATCACGGCGCACACCTCGGGCGCTGGCGGATGCATAGCAGCGTCACGCAGGATTTAGGGCGTTTGCCCGGTTCCGCAATAGCGTGGTCCGGGGCAGGATGATATGGCCCCCTCGCCCGCCTTTTTCAGCAAAGCTGTCCTATTTTGATGAACAAGCAACGCCTGATCCCGCTCATCGTCGCCACCGCGCTTTTCATGGAAAACATGGATTCCACGGTGATCGCGACCTCGCTGCCGGCGATCGCCGCCGATATCGGCACCAGCCCCCTGACGCTGAAGCTCGCGATCACGTCCTATCTGCTGTCGCTCGCGGTGTTCATCCCGGCCAGCGGCTGGACCGCGGACCGCTTCGGCGCCCGCATCGTGTTTGCCGGCGCCGTCGCCGTGTTCATGCTGGGCTCGATCGGCTGCGCGCTGTCCTCCTCGGTGACCGATTTCGTGTTCGCCCGCATCCTGCAGGGCCTCGGCGGCGCGATGATGACCCCGGTCGGGCGGCTGGTGCTGCTGCGCTCGGTCGACAAGAGCGCGCTGGTCAACGCGATGGCCTGGGTGACGGTGCCGGCGCTGATCGGCCCGGTGATCGGGCCGCCGCTCGGCGGCTTCATCACCACCTATTTCTCCTGGCACTGGATCTTCCTGATCAACATCCCGATCGGACTGCTCGGCATCTTCCTGGCGCTCAGATATATCGACCCGATCAAGAGCGAGGATCCCGAGCGCTTCGATCTGGTGGGATTGGTGCTCGCCGGCATCGGCCTCGCCGGCATCGCCTTCGGGCTTTCGGTCGCAGGCCTCAATCTGTTGCCGTGGCCGATCGTCGCCGGCCTGGTCGGGGTCGGCACGGTATCGATGACGCTCTACATCCTGCACGCGCGGCGCACCGGTTCGCCGGTGCTCGATTTTGGCTTGCTGCGGCTGCCGACCATGCGGGCGTCGATCGTCGGCGGCTTCATGTTCCGGCTCGGCATCGGCGCGCTGCCGTTCCTGCTGCCGCTGTTGATGCAGGTCGGCTTCGGCCTGTCGCCGTTCCAGTCCGGTCTCGTCACCTTTGCCTCCGCTGTCGGCGCCATGGGCATGAAGACGCTGGCGGCGCGCATCATCCGCGCCTTCGGCTTCCGCAACATGATGACCGTCAATGCGGTGGTCAGCTCGGCCTTCCTCGCCGCCTGCGCCCTGTTCACGATCTCGACGCCGCTGATGCTGATCTTCACCATCCTGGTGGTCGGCGGTTTCTTCCGCTCGCTGCAATTCACCGCGATCAACACCGTGGCCTATGCCGAGGTCGAGGCGCCGCAGATGAGCCGCGCCACCACCCTCGTCAGCGTTAACCAGCAGCTCGCGGTATCAGCGGGCGTCGCCGTCGGCGCGTTCTCCGTCGAAACCACGCTGGCGCTGCATCACCAGACCGAGCTGTCCGCCGACGTGTTCGGACCGGCGTTCATCGTGGTGTCGCTGATCTCGGCAGCCTCCGCCTGGTTCTTCTGGCAAATGCCGGTTGACGCCGGCAACGAAATCGCCGGCCGCAAGGCGATCGACATTTCGAGCCGCAAGGGCGCCGAAAAGCGCGCCGCCGCTGATGCCGTCAAGGCAGCGACCGAGGACACCCAGAACGCGCGCGATCAACGGCTCGGTTAGTTGATCGAACGAGCCGTTTCCGAAGCACGGACACTGCAAGCCGCCGTCCGGTCACGGCCAAGCCCTTAGGGGTGGCCGGTCATCCCGCCTGGCTGTCCTCGATCCGGGCGTTCAATAAGCTCGTATGTGGGAACGTGGGTGGCTTCCAGCCACGATTCCAGCGCAGCTCCGCAGACCGTGCAGATCGCGTCACCCGTATGCGGCACCAAGAACTTCTCTTCAGTGCGTCTGTACTCAGCCCCGCAATTGCATTGAACAATGGTCGCCATATGAGAGATATGCGCCTGCGCTCCTCGATTTTCCAGTCCGGCAAGAAACGGCCCCAGTGCGCGAAACCCGACGCTGCACCAAGGCCGCCAACCCAGTGGGGGGTTTTCTCCCGGTGGGCTTGGGGGGCATTGGCCGGGAGCAATGGACTCGACTCCGGCCAGGCGCCAAGGTTCCAACCGGTCGCACTGAAATGTCGTGCCGCGCGCGAGATCAGCGGCTGGGGTGAGTCCGGTCTCCCTCCGTCAATGACAATCTCTACGATGACTGCTGCTGCCGACGAAACCCCGTCGCCAGCACATAGCGCTCCGAAGAGTCCTGCCGGCTGGCGGACGGCTTGACGTGACGCACGCTGGCGAAATCGCGCTTCAACTGCCCCACCAGTTCGGCGTCGGCGCCGCTCTGGAACACTTTTGCCAGGAACGTCCCGGCGGGATTGAGCACCTCCCCGGCAAAATGCGCGGCGGTCTCGACCAGGCCGATGATGCGCAGTTGATCGGTCTTGCGGTGGCCCGTGGTGTTGGCAGCCATGTCGGACATCACGAAATCGGCGCGGCCGCCCATCATCGCGATCAGTTTTTCAGGCGCGTCATGGTCGAGGAAGTCGAGCTGCGCGAACGTCACTCCGGGAATCTCGCCCATCTCGAGCAGATCGATCGCGACCACCTTGCCCTTGCCGTCGGCGGCACCGGTGCGCTTGGCCGCAATCTGGCTCCAGCCGCCGGGCGCAGCGCCGAGGTCGACGACCGTCATGCCCGGCTTGAGCAGGCGATATTTGTCGTCGATCTCGAGCAGCTTGAAGGCCGCGCGCGAGCGGTAGCCCAACGCCTTGGCCTTGGCGACGTAGGGATCGTTGAGCTGCCGCTCGAGCCAGAGTTTTGACGACAGTTTTCGCTTGCCGCCGCTCTTGACCGTGACGTGCAGCCGCCCGGTGGTGTCTTTCGCCATATTGCTTCTCTACTCCCTTGCCCCGCTCTTGCGGGGAGAGGGTTGGGGTGAGGGGCCGCTTCCGCAATGAGGATGAGAGATGCGCCCGTGGAGAGTCCCCCTCACCCGGATTGCATTGACATGCAATCCGGCCTCTCCCCGCGAGCGGGGCGAGGCTAAGGCAGCTCTAGCACGCCCGCAGCGCGCCGTCCTCGCGCATCATCTCGACCAGCATGCCCTCGCGCAGGCCGCGATCGGCGACGCGGAGCCGCGGCATCGGGAACGCGTTGCGGATCGCGTCGAGGATCGCGCAGCCGGCGAGCACGAGGTCGGCCCGCTCGACGCTGATGCAGTTGTTGTTGACGCGCGCCTCGTAGCTCATGCCGAGCAGCTTCTGGATCGTCGCGGTGACGTCGCCATCGTTCATCCAGATGCCGTCGATGCGGCGGCGATCGTAGCGCGACAGATTGAGGAACACGCCGGCGAGCGTGGTCACGGTGCCCGAGGTGCCGAGCATGTGCATGTCGCGCAGATCCTTGCCGTGCTCGGCCGCGAACGGCGCGACGTGGCGGGCGACCTCATCGATCATCCGCGCATACATGTCCCTGGTGACGTTCTTGCCGCCGAAATGTTCGGCGAGCGTCACGACGCCGAGCGGGATCGACATCCACGCCTTGATGCGCGGCGGCGCATCGGGCACGCCGGGATCGCGCTCGATCCGCACCAATTCGGTCGAGCCGCCGCCGATGTCGAACAGGATGGCGCCCCGCCCCTTCGGATCGAGCAGCGGCGAGCAGCCGATCACGGCGAGCGTTGCCTCGGTCTCGCGATCGATCACCTCGAGCTCGATGCCGGTCTCGGCTGCGACGCGTGCGCGAAAGCTTTCGGCATTGCCGGCGGCGCGGCAGGCCTCGGTGGCGATCAGCCGCAGCCGGCGGGCCTTGCGATAGCGGATCTTGTCGCTGCAAATGGCGAGCGCAGCGATCGCCCGCTCGATCGCGGCCTCGCTGATCGAGCCGGTCGCGGCGATGCCCTCGCCGAGCCGGATGATCCGCGAGAAGGAATCGACCACGCGGAACCCGTCGCCGGTGGGACAGGCGATCAACAGCCGGCAATTGTTGGTGCCGAGGTCGAGCGCGGCGTAGACGCCGCTTTCCGCGGCCGCCGCAATCAGCCCTGACGGGGCTTCGCCGGCCGGAGGGCCGTCACAAAGCCGCACATAGTCATTCATCAAAACACTGTCTTTCCGCAGGACCCCAAGGGCAATCCAGGGGGATTCTTGGGGCCCGCCGAATAATTGTCCGTTCACGGAAACTTTAGCAGCGTCAAAGCCCTACGCAAACTCCGTTCACATTGGGTCCATGCCCAATCGGGCGTTGTCGTTAAGGGGGGCGTGCGTTATCTCGTCTGCGCCCCCAAACTCCAGCAAATCCGGGCATTTCAGGTCATTTTCGATGCAAGATCATACGCCGCCCGCCTCCCTCGAAAACGCTATCGCACTGCAAAAATACGGTGTCGGACAGCCTGTTCGACGAAAGGAGGACGACACCCTGGTGCGCGGCAAGGGCAAATACACCGACGATTTCTCCCTGCCCGGCCAGGCTTACTGCTGGATGGTCCGCTCCTCCCACGCCCACGGGATCATCAAGGGGATCGATACGGCGGCCGCCAAGGCGATGCCGGGCGTGCTCGGCGTCTGGACCGGCGCCGACCTGGCAGCCGCGGGCTACAACCCCTTCACCTGCGGCCTGCCGCTGAAGAACCGCGACGGCTCGCCGCTCAAGCAGACCAACCGCCCGGCGCTCGTGACCGACAAGGTGCGCTTCGTCGGCGATCCCGTCGCTTTCGTGGTTGCGGAGACCGCGGCGCAGGCCCGCGATGCGGCTGAGGCCGTCGAGGTCGACATCGAACCGCTGCCGGCGGTGACGGACGCGGCCGAAGCGACCAAGCCGGGCGCGCCGCAGCTCTACGACAACATCCCTGATAACGTCGCGCTGGACTATCGCTATGGCGACACGGCCAGGATCGAGGCGGCGTTCGCCGCCGCCGCGCATGTCACAAAACTCGACATCGTCAACACCCGTGTCGCCGTGGTCTCGATGGAGCCGCGCGTCGCGCTCGCGCATTACGACAAGAAGACCGAGCGCTTCACGCTGCAGGTGCCGACCCAGGGCGTCTCCGGCAACAAGGCGATCCTGGCGCGCCTGCTCAACGTGCCCGCCGACAAGGTCCGCATCCTCACCGGCAATGTCGGCGGCTCGTTCGGGATGAAGAATCTCAACTATCCCGAATACACCTGCATCGCGCATGCAGCGCGCGAGCTCGGCCGCCCGGTGAAGTGGCTCGACGAGCGCTCGACCAGCTTCCTGTCCGACAGTCAGGGCCGCGCGCAGCTGATCCACGCCGAGCTCGCGCTCGATGCCGACGGCAAGTTCCTCGCGGTGCGGCTCTCCGGCTACGGCAATCTCGGCGCCTACATCACCGGCGTCGCGCCGGGCCCGCTGTCGCTCAACACCGGCAAGAACCTCGCCAGCGTCTATCGCACGCCGCTGCTCGGTGTCGACATCAAGACGGTCGTGACCAACACCACGCTGATGGGCGCCTATCGCGGCGCCGGCCGGCCCGAGGCCAACTACTACATGGAGCGGCTGATCGATGCCGCCGCCGACGAGATGGGCATCAACCGCTTCACGCTGCGCAAGCGCAACTTCATCAAGCCCTCGCAGCTGCCGTTCCCGGCCGCCTCGGGCGTCACCTATGACAGCGGCGATTTCGCCGGCGTGTTCCAGAAGGCGCTGGAGATCTCCGACTACGAGAACTTCGCCAAGCGCAAGAAGGAGAGCAGGAAGAGCGGCAAGCTGCGCGGCATCGCCGTCGGCTCCTATCTCGAGGTCACCGCGCCGCCGAGCGGCGAGCTCGGCAAGATCACCTTCGAGCCCGACGGCTCGGTGAAGCTCACCACCGGCACGCTGGACTACGGCCAGGGCCATGCCACGCCGTTCGCGCAGGTGTTGTCCGACCAGCTCGGCGTGCCGTTCGAGAAGATCACGCTCGAACAGGGCGACAGCGATCTGGTGCGCTTCGGCAACGGCACCGGCGGCTCACGCTCGATCACCGCGACCGGACAGGCGATCGTCGAGGCTTCCGCGCTGGTCGTCGAGAAGGGCAAGAAGGCGGCTGCGCACATGCTGGAGGCCTCCGAAGCCGACATCGAATTCGGCCAGGGCCGCTTCACGATCGCCGGCACCGACCGCTCGATCGGCATCATGGAGCTCGCCGAACGGATGCGCGAAAGCAAGATGCCCGAGGGCACCCCGGAGACGCTCGACGTCGATCACGCCACCAAGGAGACGGCGTCGACCTTCCCGAACGGTTGCCATGTCGCCGAGGTCGAGATCGATCCCGACACCGGCGTGACGCGGATCGTGCGCTACTCCGCGGTCAACGATTTCGGCACCGTGGTCAATCCGATGATCGTCGCCGGCCAGTTGCATGGCGGCGTGGCGCAGGGCATCGGCCAGGCGCTGATGGAGGAAGTCAGTTACGACGGCTCGGGCCAGCCGATCACCGGCTCGTTCATGGATTACGCACTACCTCGCGCCGGCGACGTGCCGTCGATGCTGGTCGGCGATCACCCCTCGCCGGCGAAATCCAACCCGCTCGGCACCAAGGGCTGCGGCGAAGCCGGCTGTGCCGGCAGCCTCGTCTGCATCGTCAATGCCGTGGTGGATGCACTGTCGGAGTACGGCATCAAGCACATCAACATGCCGCTAACGCCCGAACGCGTCTGGCGCGCGATCCAGGACGCCAAGGTGAAGGCGGCGTAAAGGCGCGCTGCTGCCGCTAGCACCGCTGGTACCGCCAACACAGCTGTCATCACCCGCGAAGTGTTTAGACCGGAGACATGGCTGACACCTGTTCCGACACATCACTGACAGGTTCGCCATTGGTCAAGTCGATTGCTGCGACCTGCCAGCTGGCGAAGAAGATTCCGTAGTTGCCGTCAC
>NZ_JACMYP010000101.1 GCF_020889705.1 Bradyrhizobium altum
CCGCGATCCCAGCCCGCGGCAGCACCCGCCCCGGCGCGGGCGAGGCCGGCCAGGAACAACGCCGCCTCTGCGCCGCAGCTCATCAAGCGGCCGGGCTATCTGGCTGTGCATAGCGTGGAAAAGAGTTTTGGCAGCCGCCAGGTCGTGCGCGGCGTCAGCATCTATGTGCGCCGCGGCGAGGCGGTCGGCCTGCTCGGGCCCAACGGCGCCGGCAAGACCACCGTGTTCTACATGATCACCGGCCTGATCAAGGCCGATCGCGGCGCGATCGAGCTCGACGGCCACGACGTCACCAAGCTGCCGATGTATCAGCGCGCGCGGCTGGGCATCGGCTATCTGCCGCAGGAAGCCTCGATCTTCCGCGGCCTGACGGTCGAGCAGAACATCCGCGCGGTGCTCGAGGTCGTCGAGCCCTCGAAGAAGAAGCGCGAGCACGAGCTGGATTCGTTGCTCGACGAATTCAACATCACGCGGCTGCGCAAGAGCCCGTCGATCGCGCTGTCCGGCGGCGAGCGCCGCCGCGTCGAGATCGCGCGCGCGCTGGCGACGCGCCCGAACTACATGCTGCTCGACGAGCCGTTCGCCGGCATCGACCCGATCGCGGTCGGCGACATCCAGGACCTCGTCCGTCATCTCACCAACCGCGGCATCGGCGTGCTCATCACCGACCACAACGTCCGCGAGACGCTCGGCCTGACCGACCGTGCCTATATCGTCTATGCCGGTGAGATCTTGACTGAGGGCAGCCCGGAGGAGATCGTTAACGACCCGGATGTACGCAGGCTTTACCTTGGCGAGGAATTCCGCCTCTAGCCCAAATTTTGCATCCGTCAAGCCGTGTACATCCCAAGCGGACTAAGATAAGCAAGAATCGAGCCAATTTTTGGGATCGTTCTTGCCTCCATGGCGCTGACGCAAAGACTAGAGTTCCGCCAGTCGCAGTCGCTGGTGATGACGCCGCAGCTGATGCAGGCGATCAAGCTGCTGCAACTGTCGAACCTGGATCTGTCGGCCTTTGTCGAGGAAGAGCTGGAGCGCAATCCGCTGCTCGAGCGGGCTGCCGACGGGCCGGAACCGCCGGTGGCGGGCGAGCCGGCGATGGAGCGGCCGGACTACGGCGACTCAGACGGTTCCTCAAGCTACGGGGACGAGGGCGAGGCGTCCGACATGACCGCGAGCTCGGGCGGCGAAACCGCCTTTGAGCCCGGCCAGGAGGAATGGCTGAACCGCGACCTCGGCACCCGGGCCGAGATCGAGCAGACGCTCGATACCGGGCTCGACAACGTGTTCTCCGAAGAGCCGGCCGAAGCCGCCGCGCGCGCCGCGCAGGACGCGCCGCCGTCGGTCTATACCGAATGGGGTGGTGGCGCCTCCAGCGACGACGAATACAATCTCGAAGCCTTCGTGGCCGCTGAGCTGACGCTCGCCGACCATCTCGCTGAACAGCTCGCGGTGGCGTTCTCGGCGCCGGCGCAGCGCATGATCGGGCAGTATCTGATCGACCTGGTCGACGACGCCGGCTACCTGCCGGCCGATCTCGGCCAGGCCGCCGAGCGGCTCGGAGCCTCGCAGCGAGCGGTCGACGAGGTCGTCGCGGTGCTGCAGAAGTTCGATCCGCCGGGCGTGTGCGCGCGAAACCTGAGCGAGTGCCTGGCGATTCAGCTGCGCGAGCTCGATCGCTACGATCCGGCGATGCAGGCGCTGGTCGAGCATCTCGATCTGCTCGCCAAGCGCGACATCGCGGCCTTGCGAAAGCTGTGCGGCGTCGACGACGAAGACATCACCGACATGATCGCGGAGATCCGCCGGCTCGATCCGAAGCCGGGGCTGAAGTTCGGCACCGCGCGGACGCAGACCATGGTGCCCGACGTCTATGTGCGTCCGGGCCCCGACGGCGGCTGGCATGTCGAGCTCAACAGCGACACTCTGCCGCGCGTCCTCGTCAACCAGACCTATTACTCTGAGCTGTCGAAGACGATCCGCAAGGACGGTGACAAGTCGTACTTCACCGACTGCCTGCAGAACGCGACCTGGCTGGTCCGCGCGCTCGATCAGCGCGCCCGCACCATCCTGAAGGTCGCAACCGAAATCGTCCGTCAGCAGGACGGATTCTTCACCTATGGCGTCGCGCACTTGAGGCCGCTCAATCTGAAGGCGGTGGCGGATGCGATCCAGATGCATGAATCGACGGTGTCGCGCGTCACCGCCAACAAATACATGGCGACCAATCGCGGCAGTTTTGAATTGAAGTATTTTTTCACCGCGTCGATCGCCTCCGCCGACGGCGGCGAGGCGCATTCGGCCGAAGCGGTGCGTCACCACATCAAGCAATTGATCGACGGCGAGGCGGCGTCGGCGATCCTGTCCGACGACACGATCGTGGAACGTTTGCGCGCTTCGGGCATTGATATCGCCCGCCGCACCGTCGCGAAGTACCGCGAGGCAATGCGGATACCATCCTCGGTGCAGCGCCGCCGTGACAAACAGAGCATGCTCGGTAATGCCCTTTCGGCTCCTGCCTCCTCGCCCGACCGCTCGCGCGATACAGCCCCCGTTTAGGTTACTTCTTGAGTACGACCCCGTCCGAGTACGGGCAGGATCATGCTCTCGTTGCGTTCGCGTCAAATCGCGATAGTCTCAATCTTTCCTGGCGAAGCGTCGTCCAGCAAGGGAGGTGGCCGGAAGCCCAGCAAACATCATGCTCCTGCAAGAGTGATCGAGGCATCCAGCAATTGAGGCATCAAATGACCCTTCGAATCTCGGGAAAGAGCATCAGCATCGGCGAGGCGCTTCGCGCGCGCGTCAGCGAGCGCACCGACGAGGTCCTGCGAAAGTATTTTGATGGCAACTATTCCGGTCACATCACGCTGAGCAAGGATGGCTTCGGCTTCCGAACCGACTGCTCGCTGCATCTGGATTCCGGCATCACGCTGGAAGCCGAATCCAACGCCGCCGATGCCTATGCCAGCGCGGATGCCGCGCTCTTGATGATCGAGAAGCGCCTGCGCCGCTACAAGAGCCGGCTCAAGGACCGCTCGGCCCGTAAGACCTACACCGCGAACGCTGCGTTTGCCGAATTGAACGGCGTTGGGCTCGACGCGCCGAGCTACGTCATCGAGGCGCCCGAGAACGAGGATGAGGTCACCGAATACAGCCCGGTGATCATTGCCGAGGCAACCACTGCGCTGAAGCGGCTGTCGGTCAGCGAAGCCGTCATGGAGCTCGATCTGACCGGCGCCTCCTGCCTGGTATTCCAGCATGGCGGCAGTGGCCGGTTGAACATCATATACCGCCGTACGGACGGCAATGTCGGCTGGGTCGATCCGCCGGCGGTGAGCCCCTGAGGATATATGGCCCATGGCATTGACGTCCGAAGCCCGCCCTGCTTATGGTCCGCCGCCTCCAGCAATAAGGGGGCGGAACAGGGTTCGCAGGTGTTGGCACCGCCGATACGTTGGAGTAGAAGCCCTGCCAGCTGGACCCGGGCTAAGCCCGCATCCCACCTCAACTTCTTGACGCCGCCGCTGTAAAGCCTATTCCGCAACCTGACGGTTCATTCACCTCGGAACGTCCCAATGCCGATTACCGATTTGGTCGCACCCGAGGCGATTCTCCCGGCTTTGAAAGTCATCAGCAAGAAGCAGGCGCTGCAGGAACTCGCCGCGCGTGCATCCGCGCTGACCGGGCAGAACGAACGCGCGGTGTTCGAAGTGCTGCTGCAGCGCGAGAAGCTCGGCACCACGGCCGTCGGCTATGGCGTCGCCATTCCGCACGGCAAGCTGCCCAAGCTGGAGAAGCTGTTCGGCTTCTTCGCCCGCCTCGAGCGCCCGATCGATTTCGAGGCGATGGATGGCCAGCCGGTCGATCTGATCTTCCTGTTGCTCGCGCCGGAAGGCGCCGGTGCCGATCACCTCAAGGCGCTGGCGCGCATCGCCCGCCTGCTGCGCGACCAGGACGTCGCCAAGAAGCTGCGCGCCTCGCGCGACGCGCAGGCGATCTACTCGGTGCTCGCGCTGCCGCCGGCGAGCGCGGCGTAATCACCCAGCGCGCGATCATCATCTGAGCAGTTGTCGGCTGTTGCGCGCTTGCGCATCGGCAATATGCGTCGCAATCAGGTCCGTAGCCCGGATGGAGCGAAGCGCAATCCGGGAATCTCACCGTCGGTACGGATCCCGGATTTCGCTGCGCTCCATCGGGCTACGAGGCGCTCGCAGCGTCTCAACAGATCGTCGGCAGCAGACGGCGGACTTCGTCGAGCAGATCGGGGATCGCCTTCTCGTCGCTGGCGAGGTGCCTGAGCAGCGCGCTCTGGAACAGGCCGTCGAACAGCGCGTAGAGCGCAGCCGGAGACGATGCCGGCTTCCTGTTGCCCAACTCTGCGTAGCGCGTGGCGATGCGCCAGATCATCGCTTCCAGGCTCTTGTCGATCTCGAGCACGTCCTTGCGAAACGCGGGCTCGAACATCGCCTGCGAGCGCAGATCGTACCAGAGCCGGTGCATGCGGGCTTCGTCCTGCAACGTCGCCGCGAGCTTGGCGAGGAAGCCTTCGGTCAATTCGTCGCGGCTTCGTGCCGTCGTCACCACCTCGTCATAGCGCGTGACGCATTTCGCCTTGTAGTGACGGACGCAGCAGCAGATCAGATCGAGCTTGTCGCTGAAGTAGTAGTGAAACACGCCGTGCGTGAACGCGGAGTTCTGCGCGATCTCGCGCAGGCTGGTGCGCGCGAAGCCGAGTTCGCCGAGCGTTTCCAGCGCGGCCTCCGCAAGCTCGACGCGGCGCGCGTTGAACTTCTCGTCGCGCAGCGTCTCGGCTGCCACCGCCACGCGCTGGGCCGCTCCTGTCGCTTGCCGCGCCATCTCGTGCCTTTCCTGTCTCTTCCCTGCAGCAACTTATACCGCGCGAACCGCAGCGCACTCCATCTCTTCACAATCATCATCTTTGACACTTGTCAAATTCAGGCTTGACAAGTGTCAAGTTCCTGGACGAGGGTTGGCGCAATAATTTGGACAACCGTCAAGACGGCTGACCTAACGACATCAAGGAGGAAATGCACTGCCGGGCGCGCAAACGCTGCGCCCCGCCGACGCCTGCCGCCACCACCAATGCGCTGAGAACATGCAACCGCCGGCCCGTGCTGCCGCCGGTCGCGGCACCGATCAAAATCATCAAGCAAAGGGAGGACTACGTCATGAGTGGGAAGAGCCTTGAAGGCAGGAAAGCCCTGGTCACCGGCGGCGCCCGGGGGATTGGCGCAGCAATCGCGCAGGCGCTGGCGCGGTCCGGTGCCGCGGTCATGATCGGCGACATCCTCGACGATGCCGGCAAGGCCAGCGCCGCCGACATCGCCAAGGCCGGGGTGAAAACCGGCTTCGTCAAGCTCGACGTCACCGACGATGCGCAATGGGAACGGGCCGTCGCCGCGACGGTCGAAACCCTCGGCGGCTACGACATCCTGATCAACAATGCCGGCATCGAGATCACCTCGCTGGTCGCCGACATCAAGGCCGAGGACGCGCGCCGCATGTGCGACGTCAACATCGTCGGCACCGTGCTCGGCATGAAGCACGCCTTCCGCGCGATGCGACCGGGCGGAGCCGCGGGCAAGGGCGGCGCAGTCGTCAACATCGCCTCGGTCGCGGCGACGATCGCCTTTCCGAGCATCGCCGTCTACTCCGGCACCAAATCCGCCGTCGATCGCATGACGCGGGTCGGCGCGATGGAAGCCGGCAAGCTCGGCTATGGGGTGCGGGTGAACTGCATCTATCCCGGCCTGATCCCGACCGACATGGGCCTGCAGCTCGCCAATGACATCGTGAAGATCGGTCTTGCGCCCGACGTCAACGCCGCCGTCGGCTCGGTGGTGGAGCAGACGCCGCTCGGCAAGCTCGCCGAGGTCTCCGACATCGCCGACGCTGCGGTGTTCCTGTGCTCGAACGAGGCCCGCTTCATCACCGGCATTGGCCTGCCGGTCGATGGCGGCATGGGCATGTAGCAACAAAGCCGACAACAAGCATTTCGGAGGATCGCAATGAGCGAGAAGAAGCCCGTCATCGTCTATGGCGCTTCCGGCTACACCGGCCGGCTGGTCTGCGAATATCTGCGCGAGTACAACATCCCCTTCGTCGCCGCCGGTCGCAGCGGCGAGAAGCTCAATGCCGCGATGAAGTCGAACGTGGCCGGCATCGAGACCGCCGACTATGAGGTGGTGACGGTGCCGCACACCGTGGCCGCACTGACCGAACTGTTCAAGGGCGCCTCGGTGGTGCTCAACACCGTGGGTCCGTTCGCCAAGTTCGGCACCGAGGTGGTGCAGGCCTGCCTCGCTTCCAGATGCCACTACACCGACACGACAGGCGAGCAGGACTGGCTGATCACGCTCGAGCAGGAGTTTGGCACGAAGTTCGCCAATGCCGGCCTGCTGCTGGCGCCGGGCATCGCGCAGATGTACACCACCGGCGAGATTGCCGCGCAGTTGTGCCTGGAGACGCCCGGCCTCGACACGCTTGATATCGCCGTGTTCTGGGGCGGCAGCCCGACCATCGCCTCGACGCAGACCATCCTGGTCAACGCCGCGATGGCCAAGGCCTACTACCTGGAGCAGAACAAGTACGTCGAGCATCAGCCCGATGCCGGACTCTACAACCTCGCCATCCCCGGCCAGCACGAGCTGGCTCTGGCGCTGCCCTGGGGCGGCACCTCGCACCCGGTGTGGTTCAAGCGCGATCCGCGCGTGGCCAACGTCAAGGTGCTTGGCGGCGTGTTCAACCGCGCGCTGATGCTGGGCGTACCGCAGATCGTCGCCGCCGCGCTGGAGGCGACCAAGGACATGAAGCCCGACGAGCGCTACGCCGCGTTGGCGCAGACCGCTGCCGGCGTGATGAACACCATGCCGCCGCGCGAGAACCCGCGCGTCAACAAGTCGTTGGATTCGGTGTACGCCTCCGGTCCGCTGGGGCGCGCGCACTGCGTCATCTACGGCAACAGCAACTACAAGCAGACCGGCATGCTGCAGGCCTTTGCCGCGGCGTACCTGCTGCAGCAGCCGCCGAAGCGCGTGGGCTTCGCCTCCGCCTGCCAGGCGTTCGGCCATCACGAACTGCTCGGGCAATTGCGCAGCTTCGGCCTGGTCGGCAAGCCGGTCCTGACCGTGCACGATTGAGCTTGGGCCCCGATTGGCTCGGGGCCCAACACTCCCTTCCCTGAAGCGTTTTCGTCAAGCGGACCGGTATCCAATTTGCTCGAAAACGCTGCTTCCGCGGGTGACGCAGTCGCGCGTCACCCGCCTCCTGCGCGAGACCTGCCATGCGCTTCATCGATTATCTCGACAAGGGTGCCTCGCTCGGCGCCGATGCGCCGTGCCTCACGATGGACGGACGCGACATCAGCTATGGCGAGGTGCAGCGGCTGAGCTACCGGATCGCGCGCGGGCTCGAGCGGTCGGGCATCGCGCCCGGCGAGAAGGTCGCGATCCTGTCCGGCAACGATCCGCTCGCGTTCGCTTGCGTGTTCGGCATCTCGCGTGCGGCCGCCGTGTGGTGCCCGATCAATCCGCGCAACGAGGCGACCGAGAACAAGTTCATCCTCGACCAGTTCGATTGCAGCCTGCTGCTGTTTCATTCGAGCTTCGCGCCGATGGTCGAAGCCGTGAGGCAGAATCTGCCCAAGCTGCGCGCGCTGGTCTGCCTCGATACCGAGATGCCGTTTGCACCGTCATGCGACCGCTGGCTCAGCGGTGTCGCCGATGATGTCTATCAGCGCGAGACGATCGACGATCTCGCGATGATCCCGGGCACCGGCGGCACCACCGGCAAGCCGAAGGGCGTGATGCTCTCCGGCCGCAACATCGAGGCGATGACGGCGCTGACCCTGATGGGCTACCCGTTCAAGGGCCGTCCGATCTATCTCGCTCTGGCGCCGCTGACGCATGCCGCCGGGGTGCTTTGTTTCCCGATCATGACGCTCGGCGGCCGCGTCGTGATCATGCACCACCCTGACATCGGCGAGTACCTGGCGCTGATCGAACGCTATCGCGTCACGCATACGTTCCTGCCGCCGACCGTGATCTACATGCTGCTCGATCATCCCGGGCTCGATGCAGCCGATCTCACCTCGCTGCAATGCTTCTGGTACGGCGCGGCACCGATCTCGGCGACGCGGCTCGCCGAGGCCCTGAAGCGGATCGGGCCGATGGCGCAGCTGTTCGGCCAGACCGAGGCGCCGATGATGATCTCGATGATGGCGCCTGCGGATCATTACAATCCGGATGGATCGATCGCGATGGAACGTCTCTCGTCGGCGGGGCGGATCGGTCCGCTGGTGCAGGCCGGCATCATGGATGGCGACGGCAAGCTGTTGCCCGCGGGATCGCGCGGCGAGATCGTGGTGCGCGGCTCGCTTGTCATGGAAGGCTACTACAAGAACCCGGAGGCCACGCGTGAGGCCTCGGCGCATGGCTGGCACCACACCGGCGATATCGGCTACATCGACGGCGATGGCTACCTCTACATCGTCGACCGCGCCAAGGACATGATCATCACCGGTGGCTTCAACGTCTACTCGATCGAGGTCGAGAACGCGTTGCGCGCCCACGAGGCGGTGCAGGATTGCGCGGTGATCGGACTGCCCGACGACAAATGGGGCGAGCGCATCGTCGCCGTGGTGCAGCCGCGCGCCGGCCAGACCGTCGATGCGACGGCGCTGGCCGCGTTCGTCAAGCAGCAGGTCGGCAGCATCAAGACGCCGAAGCAGATCGAGGTCTGGGACGATCTGCCGCGTTCCAAGGTCGGCAAGGTGCTGAAGCCGGACATCCGCGCGCGCTTGACCGAGCGTTCAGGCAGCTAGGTCGGCGCTTGATGGTGACGCTGTTGACCTGACGCTGTTGCCGCATCGGGTTTAAACGCTCGCTATTCGCCGGCTTTGAGCGTAGAGTCGCGTCATCACCGCTCATCCACGGCATCCACCGGTGACTGAGGGTAACGTAGGGCTCCCGCCAACAGATGAGGAGCATACGTGTCTGGGTTTCGTCTGGCCGATTGGATCGTGCCGCCGGTGATCGTTCCCCTGTTTCTTCTGCTCCTGGTGGCCGCTGCCGCCGTCTTGCATGGATAAGGCGCCTCAACGATGAATTCGGCAGTGCCGGCGTTTGGCCACGCCAGGCCGACGCTTGATGCGACCGGCAACGCGCAAGCGCGCAGTCGGCGCACAACCAAAATCACGAAATGCTCAGTGTGATCATCGCCCGGAAAGGCACCTGTATGAAAACGCTGCTATTCGCCGCGGTTGCGGCCGGCCTGATTGCACAAGGCGCGCTCGCCGCAGAACCGGCCTGCCAAAAGATCGAAGGCACGGTCGGTCGTCTCGCCTGCTACGATGCCGCGTTCCCTCCGACGGTCAAGAAGCCTCCGGCCATCGATAGCAACGCGCCGCGATCCGAATACAAGGACCCGTTGATCGCGGAAGATGCCCGCGTTGCGGCGAAGCTGAAAAACATCTGTCGCGGCTGCTGAGATCTGCGACAGGGCGCGCACGGGAGCGGGAGACAGCGAGGGCGATCGATCGTTTCGCCATATGCGCTGACCGACACGCTTCCAGCTTCGCCGCGATCAAGACTTCCGCGCCTGTTGTGACGATAAACGCTGCGTGCGGCGTTCGCTGCCACTGGCGTCAACCGCGTCTCTTGGTAGCACAAAGGAGCCTTCATGGCCCGCGAAACGACCTACGTCGTGCAGACATTCAACGCCGGCAAGGGTGGGCATCTGAAGCCCGACTCTCCAATCGTCTGCAAGACGGCAAATGGCGCGCTGCGAACGGCAGAGCGCCTGGCGTTGAGCAAGCTCGCCGTCGTTGCATTCTCGTCCACCGGCGACCCCGAAATGGGCGACTATGATGATGGGCCCATGGTCTTCTTTCGGAAGGGTGAGCTTCCGGGCAATTTCGGCTGACTTCCTGTTGCGAGTGAGCAGGTATGTACGGGAGGACCCAGATGAGTGAGCGACTTGAAACACTGAAGAAGGCCCGCGATCGCATGATCGAGGACAGGGACGCGCATGCGAAAGTGCTGGCCGCTCCGTTCGATCGTGACAAGGCGGAGCGGGCCCGCAGCAAGTTCGTCGAGGTTCAGGCGCTGGTCGAAGCCCTGGACCGCGCCATCAGCGCGGAGGCCTCCGTTTCAGCAAGGGACTGAAGCCGGAAACCGCGCGCGGCTAACGGAGCGCCAGCTCGCGCGATCGGCGTTCACCTCTTGCCGTATTCGGTGAAAACGTAATCGCGGTTTTGCACCACGGTGTGGCAGGCATAGCCGCACTTCGCGTCGTTCTCCTGTGGCGGATTGTCCGCCGTGGTGGCCGGCCTGAACACATCCGACGCCGCGTCATACTCGAACGCGCCGTATCCCCATCCGCCGCTATCCGCGAACCGCTTGCTGTCCTTCAGCATGAAGTCGACGTCGTGTTGGGCGCCCGGCACCGTCGGCTGACCGGGATACGCTTCCTGCTTTTTCGGGATCCAATGGATCTTCGCCATCCTGGCGCCGTCCGGGAACGGCTTGCCATTGCCGGGCACGCCCTCGCGGTAGGCGCCGATCATCGCGGGATTGCCCAGGATCACGGCGATGACGCCTTCGTTCTCGCTGATCGCGATCACCGGCCAGTCCTCGTATCCCCTGAACTCGGAGAATGCGAGCCCACCGGGCACTTGCAGACTGTATTTGTCCTGCGCGGAAATCGCGACGCCGGTCGCGAGGACGGAAATCGACACCGAAGCCACGAGATTGATCAGCGAGCTCTTCTGCATGGTCGCATCTCCCTCAATCGATTTGGCGGCGGATCATCTCTTGCTGGAAATTCCTCTTATTGCGTTGCCTTCTCCGAGGCTCAGGACTGCGCGGACCGTTGGTCAAGGGAACGAATTACAGCATGGAATGGCGCGGAGCGAAATGGGGCCGCTGCCATAGTCCGCGGCCCGAAGCACCGGCGTGAGCGCCTATTGACAACCGTCCCATCGCGCCAGAAGACTCAGGGCGCATCGTCGTGCATGCGACCCTAGGGGATAACCGATGTCCCTCGACTTTCGCTTCCATCGCACTCCCATCGACGTTCTCGCTTACGAGCTCGCCGAGGAGAAAGCTTCGGCACTCGGACGGATGGGCCGCGCGCTGGAACAGGCTCTCGCCAAGCTGCGCGAGTTCGATGCAGCCCATCGGCGCGGTGAAGCACCGGCATCCGCCCAACAGGCGCGGCGCATCCTGGTGCGGGAAGCCGGCCATGCGCTCTGGATGTTCGTGGTGCAGCGGGAAGCTTGCGGCATGCGCGACAGCCGCGCGATCATGCGCACCTACAGCGTGCCCGGCGAGGTGCAGCACTGCATGGGGCCGCTGCTCGGCGCATCGACCGCATCGCCATAAAGGCGCGGACCGCCGCCGCGCTGCAGCAGTGGTCGACGAGAAGTCCGACGGCGGGTGCCACAGACCAAGGTCGAATTTACCGGGCGGACCGAAGGACTAGATTTCGGAGTGCAAGACCGTGTCATGAAGGGATGTCGTACTCCCGCGATGGCGATCGGTTAGGCCGCGCGCGATCCAGGACCGGCTTCCTTTAGGCCTGCATGGGCACGCCCCGCGCATTTGCGGCCCTGCCCCAACCAAACAAACAATCGGTCATCGATACCACCGTCCACTGCCGTGGACGGGGGACGAAACGCATTCCAGATGGCTCGAACATGTCGGGCCAGGGAGATGTACAATGACGACATTGGACATTGCAGTCGCCCCGCTCCCGGAAGCCGAGCATCATGCGCAATTGCGTCGCGCATTGATTGCCAGCACGGTAGGCACCACCATCGAATGGTACGACTTTCTGCTCTACAGCACGGTGACCGGCCTGGTCTTCGGCAAGCTGTTCTTTCCCAAGTCCGATCCCCTGGTTGGCGTGCTGGAGGCATTCGCCATCTACACGGTGGGCTTCATCGCGCGGCCGATCGGTGCCGCGATCTTCGGCCACTATGGCGATCGCATCGGCCGCAAGGCGACGCTGATCGCGACACTGCTGTTGACCGGGATCGCCACCGCGGCGGTCGGCCTCGTCCCCACCTATGACCAGATCGGCATCTGGGGTGCCGTCATCCTGACCGTCATCCGCTTCATCCAGGGTGTGGGCGTCGGCGGTGAGTGGGGTGGCTCGGTGCTGCTCTCGATGGAGTGGGCGCGAACCAACCAGCACCGCGGCTTCATCACCTCATGGCCGCAGCTCGGCGGTCCCGCCGGGTTGCTGCTGGCAAATGTCGCGGTGCTGGTGTTCAGCCGAATCTCCGGCGACCAGTTCCTGGTCTGGGGCTGGCGCATCCCGTTCCTGCTCAGCCTCGTGATGATCGCGATCGGGCTCTACATCCGGCTCGGCATCATGGAGACGCCGACGTTCCGGCGGATCGTGGCCGAGAATCGCGTCGCGCGAGTCCCGGTGATCGAGGTGATCAAGCGCCAGCCGCGGTCGATCATTCTCGCGGCGCTGGCGCGGATGGCCGAACAGGCGCCGGCCTACATCTATCTCGCCTTTGTGTTCGCCTACGGCACCCAGGTCATCCATCAAGACCGCGACTTCCTGCTGATCTGCCTGATCTGTGCCGGCCTCGTCTCGCTCGTTACCATCCCGCTGGCCGGGCACCTGTCGGATCGCATCGGGCGCAAGCGGATGTATCTGATCGGCTCGGTCCTGACCGGGCTGTTCGGCTTCGCCTATTTCGGCCTGCTGAACACGGCGGCGCCGGCGCTGATCTTTATCGCCATCGTGCTGTCATTCGTGCCGCACGACCTGATGTATGGTCCGCAAGCGGCGCTGATCGCCGAATGCTTCACGCCGCGGCTGCGCTACAGCGGCTGTTCGATCGGCTACCAGCTCTCCTCGGTCATATCAGGCGGACCGGCACCGTTGATCGCCACCGCGCTGCTGGCCGCCACCGGCTCCGGCTACGTGATCGCGCTTTACATCCTGTTCTGCGCGGTGGTCAGCATTGTCGCGACCGCCATGATGCCCGACTACACCAACAAGGACATTTCCGAGGAGCACGACAGGCCCTGATCGAATGATCCAAACGAGGTCCGCAAAAAAAGCGCGGGCCGCCTCGATCGGTGTCGAGGCATGCCCGCGCATTGAACTCGCGGATGCTGGATCAGCCGTGCGCTAGTGCACGCTGACGGCCTGCAGCTCGTTGCTCCAGGCGTTCGCGATCGCGGCTTCGCGGCTGTCCGTCAGCATGATCGGCGTGCCGTCGGCGGCATGCAGTGCGAACAGCTTGAGGCCCGGCGCGATCTTCGGCGCCTGCGGAAAGAGATCCGGCACGTCCTCGGAACGGACCTGCTTCACATAGGCGATATGGCCCTCGCCCAGATGGGCCAGCGCTTCCGGCGTGACGCTCTCGGATTGGAAGATGGTATTCGCTTCACTCATGGTCTCGACTCCTCAGTCAGATAAGCGGTCGAGTCCGCTCGTTGTTTCTATTATTCGTGTTCATTGATAGCGATTGTCTTAACGACCCGTTCAGGTTCTGGCCTAGCCAGGTCGATCGACAACAACCCGTTCTTCAGATCCGCGCCCAGCACCTGCATCCCCTCCGCCAGCACGAAGGTGCGCTGGAAGTGGCGCGCGGCGATGCCGCGATGGATGTATTGCCGAGCCTTGTCGTCCTGCTGGCGGCCGCGGATGACGAGCTGATTTTCCTCAATAGTTACATCGAGTTGGTCGCGGGTGAAGCCCGCCACCGCCAACGTGATGCGCAACCGCTCGGGCTGCCCGTTGGTACGGTCGCACCGCTCGATATTGTACGGAGGATAGCCGTCAGCGCCCTTCACGACGCGGTCGAGCGCTCGCTCGATCTCGTCGAATCCCAGAAGGAACGGACTGGACAACGAAGGAACACGAGACATTACAAAGTCCTCTCGAAGCGACTTTGAGGGGCCCTTGCGGCACCCCATGCAACCGGCGGGCCGCTGCCCGTCGGTCACCAGCCAATATGGGAGTGATCTGGATAGCGTTCAAGCGCCTCTGAAACCAGCGTAAATGCCGCCTGGAGCATATCGGTTCTGATCAAATCAGGACCGATATGCTCCACTTTTTGTTTTGGGCGTGTTTTCTTCACGCGAACCGGTGTCCACTTCGCTCGAAAACGGGCCAGGATTGCCCCCAATCGTTCCGGATCGGTTACGGGCCGACGCGCTTGCGGCCGTCAGCGGTAAAGAGATGCAGTTTGTCGCGCGGCGCGACCGCCCGGATCTGCTCGCCGATCGCAGGCCCAGTGGCGCCGGGAATCCGGACGATCACTTCGCCGGGCGGCAGCTCGCCCGGATTGGCGGCGATGGCCCGTTCCTCGCGCTGGCGGCTGCCATAGACGAAGGTCTCGGCGCCGACATGCTCGATCGCCTCGACCGTCAGGCCGAGCGCGACGCCGCCGGATGCGGTCTCGCCCGTGATCACGAAATCCTCCGGCCTGATGCCGACAATGCCGGCGCCATCGGCGCCCGCGATCTGGGAGGTCAGCTCGTCCGAGCGCAGCGGCATCAGGTTCATCGGCGGGGCGCCGATGAAGGAGGCGACGAAGGTGGTCGCCGGCTTCTGGTAGATTTCCAGGGGATTGCCGATCTGCTCGACCTGGCCGCCATTCATGACCACGAGGATGTCGGCGAGCGTCATGGCCTCGAGCTGGTCGTGGGTGACGTAGATCGAAGTGGTGTTGAGCCGGCGCTGCAGCTTGCGGATCTCGACCCGCATCGCGATGCGCAGCTTGGCGTCGAGGTTCGACAGCGGCTCGTCGAACAGGAAGACTTTCGGCTGGCGCACGATGGCACGGCCCATCGCGACGCGCTGGCGCTGGCCGCCGGACAGCTGGCGCGGCTTGCGCTCCAGCATCGGCGAAAGCTCGAGGACGCGCGCGGCCTCCTCGACGCGGGTCTTGACCTCGGCTTCGGCCATGCCGCGGTTGCGCAGGCCGTAGGCCATGTTGTTGTAGACGCTCATATGCGGATAGAGCGCGTAGTTCTGGAACACCATCGCGATGTCGCGATCGGCAGGCTCGATCTGGTTGACGACGCGGCCGCCGATGTCGATCTCGCCGCCGGTGATGGTCTCGAGCCCCGCGACCATGCGCAGTAGCGTGGACTTGCCGCAGCCGCTTGGACCGACCAGCACGCAGAACTGGCCGTCGCCGACGTCGACATCGACGCCCTTGATGGCCTCGAAGCCGCCGGGATAGGTCTTGCGGACGCTGCGCAGCGTGACGTTAGCCATTACTTTTCCGTCTCCACCAATCCGCGCACGAACAGTTTCTGCATCACGACGACGACGAACACCGGCGGCAGCATCGCGAGCAGCGCGGTCGCCATCACCACGGGCCATTCGGTCAGCGCATCCGTCGTGGTGATCATCTTGCGGATGCCGACCTGGATGGTCTGCATGTCGTCGCGCGTGGTGATCAAAAGCGGCCAGAGATACTGATTCCAGCCGAGGATGAAGAGGATCACGAACAGCGCGGCCATGTTGGTACGCGACAGCGGCAGCAGCGTATCCCAGAAGAAGCGGAACGGGCCCGCACCGTCGATGCGCGAGGCCTCCAGCAACTCGTCCGGCACGGTCATGAAGAACTGCCGGAACAGCAGCGTCGCGGTGGCTGACGCAATCAGCGGCAGCGACAGGCCGGCATAGCTGTCGAGCAGATGCAGATCGGCGACGATCTTGTAGGTCGGATAGATGCGCACCTCGACCGGCAGCATCAAGGTGATGAAGATGATCCAGAAGATCGCCATCCGGAACGGAAATCGGAAATAGACGATCGCGTAGGCCGAGATGATCGAGATCGCGATTTTGCCGACCGCGATCAGGAGCGCCATGATCAGCGAGTTCAGCATCATGTTGAGCACCGGCTCGCGGGTCGAGCCGCTCGTGCCGACAAACAGCGTCTGGTAGTAGGTCTCGAAAAAATGGCCGCCGGGCAACAGCGACATCTGGCCGTTGGCGATGACGGCATTGTCTTGGGTCGAGGCGACGATCGCCAGATAGACCGGGAAGGCGACGATCGCGATTCCGATCCACAGGATGGCGTGAGCCAGATAGCGCTGGAAGCCTTCCTCCTCGACCATCAGTAGGTCACCTTGCGTTCGACGAAGCGGAACTGGATTCCCGTCAGCACGACGACGATGACCATCAGGATGACCGACTGTGCCGCGGAGGAGCCGAGATTGCCGCCGAGCAGGCCATCCGTATAGACCTTGTAGACCAGCGTCTCGGTCGCCTTGCCGGGGCCGCCGCGGGTCATCGTGTCGATGATGCCGAAGGTGTCGAAGAAGGCGTAGACGATGTTGATCACCAAGAGAAAGAAGATGGTCGGCGACAGCAGCGGGAAGATCACGGTCCAGAACCGCCGCATCGGGCGGGCGCCGTCGATCGCGGCGGCCTCGATCACGCTCTTCGGGATGCTCTGCAGCCCGGCGAGGAAGAACAGGAAATTGTAGGAGATCTGTTTCCAGGCCGCGGCGAGGATGATCAGGGCGGCCGCCTGGTCGCCGTCGAGCAGCGGATTCCAGTCGACGCCCATCGCGCGCAGATAGCGCGACAGCACGCCGAGCGAGGGATGCAGCATGAACACCCAGAGCACGCCGACGACCGGCGGTGCGACCGCGTAGGGCCAGATCAGCAGCGTGCGGTACAGCGTCGAGCCGCGCAGCGGCTTGTCGGCCATGACCGCGAGCAGCAGCGCGAACGACAGCGAGGAGACCGCGATCGCGAACGAGAACGCGAAGGTTCGGACGATCGCCGCGAAATAGGCCGGGTCCTTGAACAATTCGAGATAGTTCTCGAACCACACGAAGGTGGTCGAAAGGCCGAAGGCGTCCTGCAGCAGGAAGGATTGGATCACCGCCTGCGCGGCCGGCCAGTAAAAAAAGATCAGGACGATCGCGAGTTGCGGGGCAACCAGCGCGTAAGGCAACAGCTTTGACTGGAAAATCGCTTGCTTTTGCATGATCTCGGCAAAATGGCAGGCCGCGTTTGCGGCCTGCCGGTTGATGGCCTCAAGGCATCATGTCAGTGGACGGCGGTCTTTTCAAACTGCCGCAGCATCTGGTTGCCGCGTTCGACGGCCGAGTCCAGCGCCTGCTTGGCGGTCTTCTTGCCGGCCAGCGCCTGCTCGATCTCCTCCGACCACATGTCGCGGAGCTGCACCATGTTGCCGAGGCGCAGACCGCGGGAATTCTCGGTCGGCTCCTTGTTGGTGAGTTCGAGCAGCGGGGTCTCCAGATAGGGCTGGTCCTTGTAGAAGCCCTCTTCCTTGGCCTTGGCGTAGGCTGCCTTGGTGATCGGCAGATAGCCCGAGGCCTTGTGGATCCAGATCTGGCGGTCAGTGTCCGAGAGGAAGGTCAGGAACTTGGCCACGCCCTTGTATTCCTCGGCCGACTTGCCGCCCATCACCCAGAGCGAGGCGCCGCCGATGATCGAGTTCTGCGGTGCGCCCTTGGCGTCGGGATAATAGGGCATCGGCGCGGCGGTGAAGTTGAACTTGGCCTGCGCCTTGACGTTGCCGAAGAAGGCCGACGAGGTCAGGTAGATCGGGCACTCGCCCGCGGTGAAGCGGCCTTCGCCGGTGTTGGTGCGGCCGGCATAGTCGTAGGTCTTGTCCTTCTGCAGCTCGACCAGGTTCTCGAGATGCTTGACCTGCAGCGGGCCGTTGAATTCGAGCACGGTGTCGAAGCCATCGAGGCCGTTGGCCTTGCTGGCGAGCGGCACGTTGTGCCAGGCCGAGAGCTGCTCGAGATTGACCCAGGTGACCCACGAGCCGGAGAAGCCGCAGGTGGTGTAGCCGGCCGCCTTCAGTTTCTTGGCGTCCTCGAACACTTGCGGCCAGGTCTTCGGAATCTCCGCGATGTTGGCCTTCTTCAGCGCATCGAGATTGACCCACATCACGGTCGACGACGAGTTGAAGGGGAACGACAGCATCTCGCCCTTCGAGGTCGAGTAGTAGCCGGTGATCGCGGGCAGATAGACGCTCGGATCGAACTTCTCGCCGGCGTCGGCCATCAGCTTGTAGACCGGTTTGACGGCGCCGGTGGCGGCCATCATCGTTGCGGTGCCGACCTCGAACACCTGCATGATGTGCGGCGCGTTGCCGGCGCGGAATGCGGCGATGCCGGCGTTCATGGTGTCGGCGTAGCCGCCCTTGTAAGTCGGGATCACCTTGTAGTCGGACTGCGAGGTGTTGAAGTCGTTGGCCAGCTTGACAATGACGTCGTTGTTGGCGCCGGTCATCGCGTGCCACCACTGAATCTCCGTCACCGCGAACGCAGGCGACGCGAATACAAGCGTGGCAGCGGCTGCCGCAGCAGCGCCGAGTCGTCTGAAAATCATCAAAAGCCCCTCCGGTTGGAACACCATCTTTCGTTGGGCGCGTTATCAGCGCCGGATGACGTTCAAATGACCGTATAAACGAAAGCCATGGTACGGGGGAAGCCGAAGCGAAGGGAAGCGCGAAAAAAGGCGGAGAACGCAGCCGCGTGCGTGCGGTGCAACGCCGGACGCGACGTTGCACCGCAGGGGCTGACGGTTCTCGAAGGCACGGACTCCGCATCACCCCGCGTGCGGGGAGAGGCGTAGGCCGCCTTCGGCGGCCGTTCTCAAGAACGCCGAAGCGGAGCTTCGGCTATGACGCATCGTTAGATGCGTTCGGGTGAGGGGGATTCTCCGCAAACGCCGCTACTGTCGTATGCGCGGAGACAGCCCCTCACCCCAAACCTCTCCCCGTAAGAACGGGGCGAGGGAGTGCGCCGCCATCGCGGTCGCTATTCGACGTGATCTCCTGACGCGTTAGCGCTTGCGCTGGGGACCGCAGACCATGCCCTTGTCGACCAGGCCGTTGATCTCATCCTTGGAGTAGCCGAACTCACCGAGTACTTCCGCAGCGTGCTGGCTGAACTTCGGTGGCGCGCGGCGCAGGCTCGGCTTGGTGCGTTCGAGGCGGATCGGCGAGGCGACGCCCTTGTACCAATCCTTCTCGATGACGTCGCCGCGATGGATCGTGTGCGGGTTGGTCAGCGCCTGGTCGATCTTCTGCACGGGGCCGGCCGGCAAGCCGGCGGCGAGCAGCCGGTTGCACAGCGGTTCGGCCTCGTGCTGGCTGAACACTGCGGCAAGCTCGGCCCGGAGCGCATCGCGGTTGGCGATGCGGTCCTTGTTGCGGGCAAAGCGCGGATCGGTGCCGAGCTCCGGCTTGCCGATCTCCTTGGCGAGCTTGCGGAAGGTGCCGTCATTGCCGACGCCGATGAAGATGTTGTCGGTCTTGGTCGGGAAGATCGCGTAGGGAACGAGGTTCGGATGCTCGTTGCCGGTGAGCGACGGCGGCTTGCCATGCATGAAATAGTTCGCGGTGTGCGGATGCATGATCGCAAGCCCGGTCTCATACAGCGTGGTCTCGATGAACTGGCCGAGCCCCGAGCGCTGCCGCTCCGACAGCGCCATCAGGATGCCGATCGCCGCATAAAGCCCGGTCGTGATGTCGACCAGCGGCACGCCGATGCGCATCGGGCCGCTTTCCGGCGAGCCGGTCGCCGCGATCATGCCGGTCATCGCCTGGATGATCGCGTCATAGCCGGGATTGCCGCCGCGCGGGCCGTCGGCGCCGAAGCCGGAGATCCGGCAATGCACGAGGCGCGGAAATTTTGCGCGCAGCACGTCGTTGCCGATGCCCCATTTGTCGAGCGTGCCCGGCTTGAAATTCTCGATCAGCACGTCGGCGGTCTCGAGCATCTTCATCAGCACCGCGCGGCCGCCCTCGGAGGCGAGGTCGAGGCCGATCGAGCGCTTGTTGCGGTTGATGCCGACGAAATAGGCCGCGTCCTCCTCATGGAAGGGAGGGCCCCAATCGCGCACCTCGTCGCCGGCGGGCGGCTCGACCTTGATCACGTCGGCGCCGTGGTCGGCAAGGATCTGGGTGCAATACGGGCCGCCGAGCACGCGCGTCAGATCGATCACGCGCAGTCCGGTCATCGCGCCCGTAGCCGCTGGGGTATTCATGGAAACAACCTTCGCTCAGTTGGGACTAGAAGACGAGGTCCCAGAGCTAACGGTCTTCAGGCGCGGCAGCAATGCTTCCGTCGGCGCAGGCCCATGCAGCAGGCGGCGCGTCCGTTCGCCAAGCGAACTGGCATCTAAGATGCAACGCTCTCTTGAAATCCAATAGTCCGCCACGCAGGACGTGGCGGACTATTGGCAGTCGGTGAGCTAGACGACGCTCAGCTTGACGTCGACATTGCCGCGGGTCGCGTTGGAATAGGGGCACACCTGGTGCGCCTTCTCGACCAGCGCTTCGGCGTCAGTGCGGGACAGGCCGGGCAGCGAGACGGCGAGATCGACGGCGAGGCCGAAGCCGCCTTCCGATCGCGGGCCGATGCCGACCGTCGAGGTCACCGCGGCGTCGGCGGGAACCTTGGGGCCGCCCTGCGAGGCCACGAACTTCATGGCGCCGATGAAGCAGGCGGCATAGCCGGCTGCGAACAGCTGCTCCGGATTGTTGCCGGCGCCACCGCCGCCACCGAGCTCCTTCGGGGTCGTGAGCTTGACGTCGAGCGCGCCGTCGAGCGTTGCCGCATGGCCGTCGCGGCCGCCGGTCGCCTTGGCGCTGGTCTTGTAGAGCACGTTCACAGACATCGTGGTCTCCCTTGGGTTTGGACTTCAGCTTGAATTCAACGAGCCATATATTGCATCCAATTAGATTGTGCGCAATATAAATTATGCGGCCTCACATTTAATTGTTCGCAATTGAATCCGCGGTCCTGTGGGCCCAGAATGACCCGGAAACGAGATGGATTCGATGGGAATCATGGTCAGGAAACAGACGGCGGCGGATCAGGCGCTGCGGCTCGATAACCAGATCTGCTTTGCGGTCTATTCGACCGCGCACGCCTTCAACCGCGTCTACAAGCCGCTGCTCGACCGGCTCGGGCTGACCTATCCGCAGTATCTGGTGATGCTGGCGCTGTGGGAGCGCGACGACGTGCCGGTGAAGGACCTCGGCGAGCGGCTGTTCCTGGATTCCGGCACGCTGACGCCGCTGCTGAAACGGCTCGAAGCGGCGGAGCTGATCCGGCGGACCCGCAGCACCGAAGACGAGCGGGTCGTGCTGATCGCGCTGACGCCGCAGGGCCACGCACTGCGCGAAAAGGCCAAGGCCGTTCCGCAGTCGATCCTCGCAGCCTCCGACTGCACGGTTGGCGAGTTGATGGCGATGAAGGATGAGATCGTCGCGCTGCGCGACCGGCTCAATGCGGTGCTGGGGGAGTAGGGTGGGCGGCGGTTAGAGACGCTTCTTGGCGAAGGCGCGGCCGCTGTGGGATTTAATTTCTCGAATGCCAGGGCTTTGTACTTGTCCCGAAATGCGCAGTACCAGACGAGCTGCCAGGGCCTGAATTTTGAGGTGTGTGCGGACTTACCGGCATTGTGCTCGGGAATCCGCCGCTTCAGATCCTCGGTGGCGCCAATGTATTCCTGGTCAGGAAAGTTTATGCTGCGGATGATGTAGACGTACCACATTCGCATCCACTGAGGCCGGACGGGAGTAGAACCCTTGGCAGTCCGTCTTCGCCCTTCGGGCTACGCCGGACACCACGCTTCGCCCTTCGGGCAACTCGTGGCTGCGCCACGCGTAGCCCGAAGGGCGAAGCGTGGTGGAGCCAGGCGGGATCGAACCGCCGACCTCTTGCATGCCATGCAAGCGCTCTCCCAGCTGAGCTATGGCCCCTTATCCAGTTGGGATGATCCTGGGGGATCGATCCCGGCCCGCGCGGCCTGGATGACTCGCGCGGCAGCACCGTTGATCATAGATCGGCGCCGATCTCAAGTCTCTTCGTCGCCGCCGACGTCACCAATAATATCGGTCACGTCCTCATCGCCCTCTTCCTCGTCGGCGATGAAGGTCGAATCGTCGTCGTCATCGTCGTCGATGGTCTCATCGACCTCGATATCGTCCTCGGATTCGGGAACCACGGCCTTGACCTTGCCGGTGTTCTCCTCGGCATCGGCCTCCTCGAGCGAGACCAATTCTTCGGTCTCCGCCGCCTCTGGCTCGGCTGCGGTTGCCGGTGAATTCACGGGCGCGCCGCGGCCCCGCGCCGGGGCGACCGGCGCGATCGGCACGACCTCACCGGTGTAGGGCGAAATCACCGGATTCTTGTTGAGGTCGTAGAACTTCTTGCCCGTGGTCGGGCAAATGCGCTTGGTTCCGAGCTCGGACTTGGCCAACGTGGTCATCCCAGAATTTTGCTGAAAAACGGTGCTTCACTTGGCTAGTTGAGGAGCCGCTGTCAATAGCGGTTTGCGCGCAAGTGACGGGCGCGTGACGCGGTGTTGCCTATGTGATACCTGCCGCGGCGCGAGAGGACACAATCTTGGCCCATTCCGACACCCCGACCCCGCTGGAATCGCGCGTTTGCGGCCCCCTGGCCGGCAAGGTCCGCGTTCCCGGCGACAAATCGATTTCCCACCGTGCCCTGATCCTCGGGGCGCTTTCGGTCGGCGAAACCCGCATTTCCGGCCTTCTGGAGGGCGAGGACGTCCTCAATACCGCCAAATCCATGCGCGCCCTGGGCGCCAGGGTGGAGCGGACGGCGCCTTTTACCTGGTCGGTCGCAGGCGTCGGCGTCGGCGGCTTCGCCCAGCCCCCGGCCCCGCTCGATTTCGGCAACTCCGGCACCGGCTGCCGGCTGGTGATGGGCGCGGTGGCCGGCTGCCCGATCGCCGCCGTCTTCGACGGCGACGCCTCGCTGCGTACGCGGCCGATGCGCCGGATTCTCGACCCACTGGAGCTGATGGGAGCCCGAACCAGCGACATCCGGGAGGGCGGCCGGCTGCCGCTCACCCTGCACGGCGCCCGCTATCCCGTGCCGATCGTCTACAAGACCCCGGTCGCCTCGGCCCAGATCAAGTCCGCGGTGCTGCTCGCGGGCCTGTCCGCGCCCGGCATCACCACGGTCATCGAGCAGGAGGCGAGCCGCGACCACACCGAGCTGATGCTGAAACATTTCGGCGCCGAGATCTCCACGGAGAAGGAAGGCAGCCACGGCCGCAGGATCTCGCTGAACGGCGAGCCCGAGCTGCACGGCGCCCAGGTCGTGGTGCCCGCCGATCCGTCCTCGGCGTCGTTCCCGATCGTCGCGGCGCTGATTGTCGAAGGGTCCGACGTCGTGTTCTCCGACGTGATGACCAATCCGCTGCGCACCGGCCTGTTCACCACCTTGCGCGAAATGGGCGCCTCGATCGAGGAGAGCGATTTGCGCGGCGATGCCGGCGAGCCGATGGCGCAATTGCGCGTGCGGGCCTCGAAGCTGAAGGGCGTCGAGGTGCCGCCGGAGCGCGCGCCGTCGATGATCGACGAATATCTGGTGCTGGCGGTTGCGGCAGCGTTTGCCGAGGGCACCACGATCATGCGCGGCCTGCAGGAGCTGCGCGTCAAGGAGTCCGACCGTCTCGAAGCCACCGCCGACATGCTGCGCGTCAACGGCGTCAAGGTCGAGGTTTCCGGCGATGATCTGATCGTCGTGGGCCGCGGCCACGTTCCAGGCGGTGGCCTTGTTGCCACCCACATGGATCATCGCATCGCGATGTCGGCGCTGGTGATGGGCTGTGCTTCGGATCGGCCGGTGAAGATCGATGACACCGCCTTCATCGCAACCAGTTTCCCGGATTTCATTCCGATGATGCGCGCGCTCGGAGCAGACTTCGCATGATCATTGCCATCGATGGACCCGCCGCCTCCGGCAAGGGCACGCTCGGCAAGCGGCTCGCCCACCACTACGGCTACCGCCATCTCGACACCGGCGTGATCTACCGCGCGGTGGCCTATGCGATGATGGCGCAGGGCGCCGATCTCAACGATGAGGCGCTGGCGGTGGCCGTCGCGCTCGAACTCGATCCCGAGAAGTTCGGCAATCCGGTCCTGAAGACCCAGAAGGTCGGCGAGGGCGCATCTGTCGTCTCGGCCTTTCCCAAGGTGCGCGAGGCGCTGGTCAACTTCCAGCGCCAGTTCGCCGCCGATCCGCCCGGCGCGGTGCTGGATGGACGCGATATCGGCACCGTAATCTGCCCGGATGCCGACGTGAAGATCTTCGTGGTCGCCGATCCCCGCGTGCGGGCGCGGCGGCGCACCCTGGAGGCCCGAGCGCGTGGCGAGGACGCCGACGAGGAGGCGGTGCTGGCCGACATCCTCAAGCGTGACGAGCGGGACAAGAACCGGGCCGTCGCGCCGTTGCGGCCGGCGGCGGATGCCCACACGCTGGACAATTCCAATCTCGACATCGAGGCCGGCGTCCGCGCCGCCATCGCCATCGTCGAGGCGGCGCGCGCCAAGCGCTAGAATCGTCGGCGTCGGAGGGCCCTTTCGGCCCGAAAACCCAGCAAAATGGGGCATTTCCTGCTTGCCGAAAACGGCTTGCAGGGCTATATCAGCGCCGTTCGGAGCAGCATCGACCATGTCGAGGCCGTGTCTGAGCGGGCCGGCGCCGGGTTTGAGCCCTCGCCGCTTCTGGAGGAACGCCCGCTCCCAGGTCTTGAAGTCGATATTTTCGTTTCAGGCTCCGGATCATTCAAACGTACCGAACGTGCAGTTTTGCTGCCGGCCCGCTGTTGCACCTCCTGCAATGAGCGGTCGTCAGGGTTTGCGGAACCCTGACACTTCACGCGCGGTGCGCCCATCAACCCGAACGGCCGGCATGATCCCGCATTTGGAGAACAAATGGCTTCGAATACTGTGTCTTCCTATACCCCCACCCGCGACGATTTCGCGGCGATGCTTGATGAATCCTTTGCCGGCGGCAATTTGCAGGAAAGCTCGGTCATCAAGGGCAAGGTGGTTGCAATTGAGAAGGACATGGCCGTCATCGACGTCGGCCTGAAGACCGAAGGCCGCGTGGCGCTGCGCGAATTCGCCGCCCCCGGCCGTGAAAGCGATCTGAAAGTCGGCGACGAAGTCGAGGTGTTCCTCGACCGGATCGAGAATGCGCTCGGCGAAGCCGTGCTGTCGCGCGACAAGGCGCGCCGCGAGGAAAGCTGGGGCAAGCTCGAGAAGGCGTTCCAGAACAACGAAAAGGTCAACGGCGTCATCTTCAACCAGGTCAAGGGCGGCTTCACGGTCGACCTCGACGGTGCGGTGGCCTTCCTGCCGCGCTCGCAGGTCGACATTCGTCCGATCCGCGACGTTGCGCCGCTGATGAACAACTCGCAGCCGTTCCAGATCCTCAAGATGGACCGCCGCCGCGGCAACATCGTGGTGTCGCGCCGCACGGTTCTCGAAGAGACCCGCGCCGAGCAGCGCCAGGAGCTGGTGCAGAACCTCGAAGAGGGTCAGGTGATCGACGGCGTGGTCAAGAACATCACCGATTACGGTGCGTTCGTTGATCTCGGCGGCATCGACGGCCTGCTCCACGTGACCGATATCGCCTGGCGCCGCGTCAACCACCCGACCGAGGTGCTGACCATCGGCCAGACCGTGAAGGTCAAGATCATCAAGATCAACCACGAGACGCACCGCATCTCGCTCGGTATGAAGCAGCTGTTGGATGATCCGTGGCAGGGCATTGAAGCCAAGTACCCGCTGGGTGCCCGCTTCACCGGCCGCGTCACCAACATCACCGACTATGGCGCGTTCGTCGAGCTCGAGCCGGGCATCGAAGGCCTGATCCACGTCTCCGAGATGTCGTGGACCAAGAAGAACATGCACCCCGGCAAGATCGTTTCGACCTCGCAGGAAGTCGAAGTGCAGGTGCTCGAAGTGGATTCGGTCAAGCGCCGCATCTCGCTCGGTCTCAAGCAGACCATGCGCAATCCCTGGGAGGTCTTCGTCGAGAAGTTCCCGGTCGGTTCGGTGGTCGAGGGCGAGGTCAAGAACAAGACCGAGTTCGGTCTGTTCCTCGGTCTCGAGGGCGACGTCGACGGCATGGTCCACCTCTCCGACCTCGACTGGAAGCTTCCGGGCGAGCAGGTCATCGACAACTTCAAGAAGGGCGACATGGTCAAGGCCGTGGTGCTCGACGTCGATGTCGAGAAGGAGCGCATCTCGCTCGGCGTCAAGCAGCTCGAAGGCGACCCCTTCGCCGAGCCGGGCGACGTCAAGAAGGGCGCGGTCGTGACCTGCGAAGTGCTCGAAGTGAAGGAGAGCGGCATCGAGGTCCGGATTTCGGGCACCGAGTTCACCACCTTCATCAAGCGGTCCGAGCTGGCCCGCGATCGCAACGACCAGCGCGCCGAACGCTTCGCTGTCGGCGAGAAGGTCGATGCCCGCGTCATCCAGTTCGACAAGAAGGCCCGCAAGGTGCAGGTCTCGATCAAGGCGCTGGAAGTTGCCGAAGAGAAGGAAGCCATCGCGCAGTACGGCTCCTCCGATTCGGGAGCGACGCTTGGCGACATCCTCGGCACCGCGCTGAAGAACCGCGGCACCGACAAGTAAGCGTTCGCGTGATTTGAGCGAACAATTGGGCCCCGGCGCAAGCTGGGGCCCTTTTTGCTTTGGGAATGCCCGTAGCCCGGATGAAGCGCAGCGAAATCCGGGGTTTTGTATCCGCGGCTGAAGCCTTCCCGGATTGCATTTCGCTCCATCCGGGCTACAGGTGCCGTCAGGTCGCGGGCCTTGTTTTCTTCATATTGCGTCGCAATTGATGTATTTGGCTAAGCTGATAGTGACGCTGCGACGGCAAAACGCGCCGGATTGCGCGCTGACTATTTCTGGAGAGATCGGATGTCGCTGGATTCAGACGTGATCGTCGACCGCCGCCGTATCAGGCGCAAGTTGACGTTCTGGCGCGTCGCCGCTGCGGTCATTGCGATCGCGGCCATCGTCGGCGTGGGCGTGATCGCCGCCGGCGGACGCGGCGCCTTCTCGACGTCGAACGCGATCGCGCGGATCAATATCGACGGCCTGATCCGCAGCGACCAGGAGCGCGTCGAGGCGCTGGAGCGGCTCGGCAAGTCGAGCTACGCGGCTGTTGTCGTGCACATCAATTCGCCCGGCGGCACCACCGCGGGCTCCGAGCAGCTTTACGATTCGCTGGTGCAGTTGAAGGCGAAGAAGCCGCTCGTCGTCGTGGTCGAGGGATTGGCCGCCTCGGGCGGCTACATCACGGCGATCGCCTCCGACCATATCGTCGCCCAGCAGACCTCGCTGGTCGGCTCGATCGGCGTGCTGTTCCAGTTCCCCAACGTGTCCGAATTGCTCAAGACCGTCGGCGTGAAGATGGAGGAAATCAAATCCTCGCCGCTGAAGGCGGCGCCCAACGGCTTTGAGCCGACCAGCCCGGAGGCCCGCGCTGCGATCGACGGCCTGGTCAAGGATTCCTATGCATGGTTCCGTGGATTGGTGAAGGAACGGCGCGGCATGGATGATGCCCTGCTGGAGAAGGTCGCGGATGGCCGCGTCTTCACCGGCCGGCAGGCGGTCGACCTCAAGCTGATTGATCAGCTCGGGGACGAGAAGACCGCGATCGCCTGGCTGGTTGCGGAGAAGAAGGTCAAAAGCGACCTGCCGGTGCGCAATTACAAGCTCAATCCGCGATTCAGCGACCTGACCTTCCTGCGCACCGCGGCGTCGATGACGCTCGATGCGTTCGGTCTTGGCGGCATCGCGCGGCGAATCGAGCAGGGTGGCGTAGCCCAGGCGGTCGACCGATTCGGGCTCGACGGCATGCTGGCGCTGTGGACTCCCGGAGGAACCGACTAGTCGAGAGCGAAAGGCGTACTGATCAGGGTATTCTCGCTCTGCGGGAATCGCCGCATGCCCCAATTGGGCTATTTGTCACGCGATTTCACGACGTCCTAAATCGATTTAGCGTCTTGACAGTGCACGGCATTTTCACGGAAATGGGTTTCCGCAAGAGCCCGGATCCCATTTTCGATGATCAAATCCGAACTTGTTCAGCGTATCGCCGAGCACAACCCGCACCTCTATCAGCGGGACGTCGAGAACATTGTGAATGCGATTCTCGATGAAATCGTCGCGGCGCTAGCGCGTGGCGACCGCGTCGAGTTGCGCGGTTTTGGCGCTTTCTCGGTGAAGCATCGCCCGGCCCGTGCCGGCCGCAATCCGCGTACCGGCGAGCATGTGCCGGTCGACCAGAAGAGCGTGCCGTTCTTCAAGACCGGCAAGGAAATGCGCGAGCGCCTCAATCGCGACGAGGCTGAGGCGGGAGCCTCCAAGATCGACGCGCCCAAGGCTAATGCTTAAGGCTGACGCTTAGCGCGACGCCCGGCGTTGTCGTTGCGGCGGGCGATGGGCCCGCACTTTCTCCATCGCTGCGAGAGATAGTCATGCGAAAGTTCTTCACGGCAGTGGTCGTCGTTCCGCTCGGGCTGATCTTCATCATCTTTGCCGTCGCCAATCGTCACTGGGTGACGGTGTCGTTTGATCCCTTCAACTCTGTGACGCCGACGGTTGCGGTCACGCTGCCGCTGTTCGTCGTCATCATCGCGTCCGCTATCCTCGGCGTGATCGCCGGTGGCATTGGAACCTGGTTCAAGCAAGGGCGCTGGCGCCGCGCCGCCCGCCAGCATGAGGCCGACGCCCGGCACGTCCGCGCCGAGCTCGCCGACCTCAGGGCCACCGCCTCCCGGGACGACGCGCAGCGTCGTTCG
>NZ_JACMYP010000102.1 GCF_020889705.1 Bradyrhizobium altum
GGCAACATTGCGGCCGTGACCTGCCAGCTCGCGCGCGATCGCGGCGGGCCCGAGATCGCGGGCCAGCTCTTGATCTGCCCGGTCACCGACTCCTCGTTCGACCGGCAGTCCTATGTCGACAACGCGGCCGGCTACTTCCTGACCCGCGGGCTGATGTTCTGGTTCTGGGACCTGTACTGCTCGCCGGCCGACCGCACCGATCCGCGTGTCGCGCCGCTGCGCGGCAAGCTCGAAGGCCTGCCGCCGGCGTTCATCGCGACTGCGGAGTTCGATCCGCTGCGCGACGAGGGGAATGCCTATGGCGACGCGCTCGCGAAGGCCGGCGTCAAGGTCGAGCAGCTCAAGGCGCAGGGCCACTTCCACTCGTCGTTCGTGATGGTCGACGTCATCATCACCGGCGTCGCCGGGCGCGTGAAGATGGCGAAGGCGCTGCGCCGCTTCGCCGGACTGCCCGAGGAGTTGGAGCAGGACAACGTCGCCGCGCCGCGGGTCAACGCCGCGGCGAACTAGAGCATGATCCGGAAAAGTGCGAAGCGGTATTCCGACGAGATCATGCTTAAACAATGAGCTAAAGCGCGATGACGATTCAACCTGATCTCATCGCGCTTTAGGGGGCGCAAATCCCCGCGGCTTGCCCGCGGGGATTTCGCACGACGCCGCAGCTCCAGCTCTGATTCAATCAGAACCGAAGGCTCTAGAGGAAGGCGAGGTGCTCGACCTTGTTCACGACGTCGTCGAGCGTCTGCTTGGTGGCCGCGGTATCGCCGCCGGCCATGAACACCTGCCAGAACTGCCGATCGACATTGTGCAGATGCAGGATGGACACGCGGACGCCGTTCTTGTTGCCGGCAACCTCTGACTGGGTATTGACGACATCGGTGAAGCCGTTCTGCTTCAGCGTGTTGGCGACGACGCCCTTGAGCTCGCCGACATTGGCGAGTGCCTCGCTAAGACCCATGCTGCGGAAATTGAAAAACAGGAACGCCATGCGACACCTCCTTCTGTTGCGAACGAGCACAGCGCGCGGAAGTGCGCCGAACCGGCTCCCTCGCTCAACCAGAGGTGTATTTCCCTATTGAATAATCGCGTTATGAGCCGCTTCACAGGAACCGCGTCCGCGATCATGCGTCATTTGAACGCACGGGCTCCTCTAGCCGAGCTCGAACGTCGTAACGCCGAACACGCGATCGATCCGCAATGGCGGGATCGCGCCGGTGTACATCCGCGCGGTCTCGAACACCGGCGACAGCCCGAGGCCTTGCGCCAGCGCCACGGCGTCGCGGTTGGCCACGGGGACATCGAGGAAGATGTCGCCGCCGCCTGCGCTCGCAAGCAATGCCGAAAGAATGGTCTCGGCGCCGGCGCGGTCGTCGGCAACCAGCGGGCCGACCTTGCGGCCGGTGCGGCACGGACGGATCACGCCCCAGCCGGCCAGCCTGCCGTCGCGCATCAGCGCGCGCCCGACATGTCCTGATGTGTTGATCCAGGCGCGCAGGAAGGCCGGGCGCGGTGCGGGAAACACCGTGGCGTCATCGGCCTCGACCAGCGCGATGGGCAGATCGGCCAGCGCAACGATGCCGGCGTTCGGCGCGGACGGTGCGGTGACCGCGCCGCCGTAGCGCACATTGGCGTAAGCGAGCGCGAAGCCGGACTTTTGGTAGTTCGCCTGCTGCGCCACCACGCCATCAAGCCCGATCACGCGCGGCCCCGCGTGCGCGATGGCCGCATTCCATATCTTCAGACCGTAGCCGCGGCCGCGCAGATCCGGGCGCACGATGTAAAAGCCGAGGAAAGCGAAACCCGCGCCGTAATTGACGCAGGAGATCACCGCGGCTGGCCGGCCGTCCATCTCGCCGATGAAGAAGCCCTGCGGACCTTCGGCGGCAAAGCAGGGCGCATCGGCGAGACCGGGATTCCATCCCTCCGCCGCGGCCCAGTCGATCGCGAGCGCGATCTCGTCTGATCGCATCTGCCGGATGGTGAGGTCGTTCATTGCGGATGATCACCTCGAATTAGCGGCGCAACAGCCATGGTAGCGCGATAATGGCTCTCCGTCATTGCGAGCGGAGCGAAGCAATCCATCGGGCCGCGAGCAAGAAGGGTGGATTGCTTCGCTTCGCTCGCAATGACGAAAAGATCAGTTCGCCTGCTTCGGCCGGTATGGTGCGGCGCCATGCTCAGGCGATCCGAAGGACGAGGTTGACCAGTTCGGGCTGGCGGTGCGTGCCGGTTTTGGCGAAGGCCGACTTCAACTGGTTGCGTGCCGTGTCGCGAACGATCCCGAGCCGTTCGGCAGCGTCGGCGATCGAGAGGCCGCCCGCGAGCAGCGCCACCAGCCGCGCTTCTGCCGGCGTGAGGCCGAATGCCTTCGCGATCATGCCGGGCTCGGGCATCGCGCGTGGCGTCAAATTGACGAAGACCAGCATCGCCCGCGCGCCGAGGAAGACGTTGCGTGCCGCACCGTCGATCGGCAACACGCGCAACACCACCGGCCCCTTGTGCGTACGGCGGATCAGGATCGGCTCGATCGGCAGCGCCGCGCGCTCGGGTGCGGCGCGGATCAGATCGATGACTTGATCAAGCCGCGCCTGTGCCGCTTTGTCGCGCACGATCAGCCGGCGATCCCTGATCCTGATGTCCGCATCGAAGCCGGCATCGGCGGCTTCGTTGCGATCGATCACGAGGCCTGTGCGATCGAGTGCGACGGCCGGCTGTCGCACCCGGTCGAGAATGCCGGTCATGGAGGCGAGCGCGATGCGGCCGACCGCAGTCGACAGCGTCGCTGTCTCCGTCAGGCGCGGCCCCAGCTGAGCCAGTAGCCGTGTCTCGCGTGTCTCGAAAAGTCCTTCCTCTTCGGTGCGCTGCAACGTCAGCACCCACGGTGCGCTGTCGGCCCAGAAGCCGATGCCGGCGAACCATTTGAAGCCGAACGGATACAGCACCTCATTGTACATCGGATCCGACCGGATCTGCTCGGGCGTCAGCAAGTCCTGATCGGTGATCACTTCGCCGGCCATTGCTCGCGGAACGCCTGGAGCGCGCGAATCCTGCTCATGCCAGTTGTGTGCGAAGTAGAGCTGCACCATCTCTTCGGTCGACGCGGTGCGCGGCACGTCCGGGGTCCGCACGTCGCTTTGCAGCAGCACGGCGCCGGTTGCGCCCACCGCTTCGCAGATCGACGTCATGATGTCGGTCCACGCCGTCGGGTCGACCACTGCCTCCCCCAGCCGCGCCATCACGCTGGACATTTGATCTGGGTCGATATCCCCGTTCATGCAGGGAATTGTCGCGCGAGGTGGCGTCGCGCGACAAGCGCCAAGTTGCGGTCCTACCAAAAGAAATAGTCGGATTGGACCTTCACTCGCCTGTCTTGCGACGGCGGGGGATCAATTCGCCTGCTTCGGCCGGTATGCCGCGAAGAACACGCGCGTCGCGCTGTCCACGACGGTTGCGATCCGCTCCGGCGAGGGTGACGGATTGGCCTGGAAGATGAACGCCTGGAACAGCGTTGCCTGGCACATCTGCATGAACTGCCAGGCCGCGAGCTGATAGTCGTCGATCACGAGCTCGCCGAGCGCGGCGCGCGCCTCGAGATAGGCGGCGAAGCGGTCGACGGTGTGGGCGATCACATGGGTGTAGAACCGGCTGCCGAGCTCGGGCATCCGCTCGGCGATCGCCATCACGGTGCGAATCGCGGAGCCGCCGCCGGGCCGGCACAGCACCGCTACATAGGCACGGCCGAATTCGGGGAGGGTGGTGTCGACGTCGCGTGCCGGATCGAAGTTGAAGGCGACCTTGCCCTGCTCGCGCTTCTCCTCCTCGACGATCGCCGCGAACAGCCCGGCCTTGTCGGGGAAATACACGTACAGGGTGCCCTTGGAGACCCCCGCGGCGCGGGCGATCTCGCCCATGCTGGCGCCGTCGAAGCCGAGCTCCAGGAATACCTTGCGGGCGCCGTCCAGGATCTGGCGGCGCTTCGAGGACTCCTCATCGCCGACGACGAGGTGGAGGGGGTTTGGGGGCGCTGCAACCATTGATTTAGCTTCTCACCAAAGAACTCAACCCAGAATCAGTCCGGGAAGAATCGAAGCCTTATAATCCGCTGGGCGGGAATGTAGATTGACCGAACCGTTCGGTCAATGGTATTAGTGGGAGTGACGATGCGCCGCACGGCCGTTCTTCCGCCATTGCGCGCGTCAAGAATTTTGGTGGGGAGCCTCGGTTATGGCCGCAGCACGGGATCAGGCTGCACGCATTGTTCGTTCCGGGCCCGAGATGGCCGCGGACGCGGTGGCGCGCGACGCATCCGCCGATCTCGGCGAGCAGGCCAGAACTGACGAAGCCAAAAGGGCCGACGAAGCCAAGAGTCCCGGCGAAAAGGGTCCCGGTGACAAGCGTCCCGCCGAGGCGCCGCCCGCTTCTGCGCCCGAACAGCCGGCGGCGTCGCCCGCTGCCGCAGCGCCGAAATCCGGCAAGCGCAGATTTGTGATGATGGGCGTGCTCGGGCTGCTCGCGCTCGCCGGCGCGAGCTATGCCGCCTATTACCTGTTGATCGGGCGCTTCTACATCTCGACCGACGACGCCTATGTCCGCGCCAACAACACCATGCTCGGCGCGCGCGTCGCGGGCCATATCGCGGCGATCCTGCCCGGCGACAACGCGCTGGTGCGTGCAGGCGACGTGATCTTCCGGATCGATGACGGTGACTATCGCATCGCGGTCGACGCCGCACGCACGCGGATCGCGACCCAGCAGGCGACGATCGAGCGCATCGGTCGCCAGGTCGCGGCGGCCGAAAGCTCGGTCGAGCAGGCGCAGGCGCAGCTCGTCTCCGCCGAAGCCGGCCTGAAGCGCGCCGATCTCGATTTCGATCGCCAGCAGGCGCTGAGCACCAAGGGCTTTGCCTCGCGCGCCACCTTCGAAGTCTCCGAAGCCGGCCGCGACCAGGGCGCCGCTGCCGTAAGGTCGGCGCAGGCTGCCTACGACGCCGCAAAGAGCAACGTCGATGTCACCAAGGCGCAGCAGGCCGAGGCCCGCGCCCAGCTCGCCGAATTGCAGACCCAGCTCGCCAAGGCCGAGCGCGATCTCGATTTCACCCAGGTGCGCGCGCCGGTCGACGGCACCTTCTCCAACCGTCTCGTCAACACCGGCGACTACATCAATGTCGGCCAACGGCTCGGCAATGTGGTGCCGCTCGACGGCGTCTTCATCGACGCCAACTACAAAGAGACCCAGCTCAAGCGTATCCGCACCGGGCAGCGGGTGACGATCAAGGTCGACGCCTACGGCTTCCGCAAGTTCACCGGTATCGTCGACAGCATCTCGCCGGCCGCGGGCTCGGTGTTCACGCTGCTGCCGCCCGACAACGCCACCGGCAACTTCACCAAGATCGTGCAGCGTCTGCCGGTCCGCATCCGGGTGCCGAACAGCGTCGCGAAGCAGGGCATGCTGCGCGCCGGCATGTCGGTCTACACCACGGTCGACACCCGCGAGGGCGCGGCCGATGCCGACGCCGATACCGACCTCGACGCGCCGATGATGATCCATCCGCAGTGATGCCTTGAAGCTTCGGACCGCGGGTTCGAAGCGCGGAGCCTGATAAGCCCATGGCCGACGCGACCACTGCCTCTCCCTCGATGATGACCGGCGCCCCGGAGTCCGAGCGGCTCCAGCCCAAGCGGGTGGTCGCCTTCATCATCATGGTGTTCGGCATGTTCATGTCGATCCTGGACATCCAGATCGTCTCGGCCTCGCTCACCGAGATCCAGGCCGGCCTGTCGGCGTCGTCGACCGAAGTGTCGTGGGTGCAGACCGCCTATCTGATCGCGGAGGTGATCGCGATCCCGCTGTCCGGCTTCCTGTCGCGCGCGCTCGGCACCCGGCTGTTGTTTGCGATCTCGGCGTTCGGCTTCACGGTGTCGAGCCTCTTGTGCGGCTTCGCCTCCTCGATCGAGCAGATGATCCTGTGGCGTGCGCTGCAGGGCTTCCTCGGCGCCGGCATGATCCCGACGGTGTTCGCCTCGGCCTACACCATCTTCCCGCGCTCCAAGTTCTACATCGTGGCGCCGATCATCGGGCTGGTCGCGACGCTGGCGCCGACCGTCGGGCCGACCGTCGGCGGCTACATCACCGATCTGATGTCGTGGCACTGGCTGTTCTTCATCAACATCGTGCCCGGCGTCATCATCACCATCGGCGTGCTGGCGCTGGTCGATTTCGACCAGCCGAACTTTGCGCTGCTCGATCGCTTCGACTGGTGGGGCCTGATCTTCATGGGCGGCTTCCTCGGCTCGCTCGAATATGTGCTGGAGGAAGGTCCGCAATATGAGTGGCTGCAGGACACCTCGGTCGCGGTCTGCGCCGCGATCGGCTTCGTCTCGGCGGTCGCCTTCTTCTGGCGGGTGCTGACCGCTGAGGAGCCGATCGTCGATCTCTACGCCTTCTCCAACCGCAACTTCGCGGTCGGCTGCGTGCTGCAGTTCTGCATCGGCATCGGCCTCTACGGCCTGACTTACGTCTATCCGCGCTATCTCGCCGAGATCCGCGGCTACAGCGCGCTGATGATCGGCGAGACCATGTTCGTCTCCGGCGTCACCATGTTCCTGATGGCGCCGGTGGTCGGCCGGCTGATGCAGAAGGTTGATCTGCGCTACATCATCGCCTTCGGCCTCGTCACCTTCGCGCTCGGGTCCTGGCAGATGACCTGGATCACCCGCGAGTATGATTTCTACGAGCTGCTGCTGCCGCAGGTGCTGCGCGGCATCGGCATGATGTGCGCGATGGTGCCGACCAACAACATCGCGCTCGCCACGCTGCCGCAGGACCGCGTCAAGAATGCCTCCGGCCTGTTCAACCTGATGCGCAACCTTGGCGGCGCGGTCGGGCTCGCCGTCATCAACGAGGTGCTCAACGACCGCACCGATTTGCACATCTCGCGGCTGCATGACCGCGTGACCTGGGGCAACACGACCGCGGTCGAGACCCTCAACATGTTCACCCAGCGCATGCAGGGCATGGGCGATTCCGCCATCATGGCGATGAAGCAGCTCTCGCAGCTCGTGCACCGCCAGGCCCAGGTGATGAGCTATGGCGACGCCTTCTTCATGCTGTCGCTGTTCTATGTCGGCCTCAGCCTGCTGGTGCTGTTCGTCAACAAGCCGCCGTCGATGACCGCAGGCGGCGGCGACGCGCATTGAGCGCATCGGCTGCGCGCGCGGTGCGCCCGGTCGCGGGCAGAGCGTTGCATCACCGACACATTGACGCACTCACGCGCTTGTCATCTTGCCAATCGCGCGTGATGCATTTATAAGCAGCGCATTCCTTACTCGAACCCGGGAGATGCGCATGAAGTCGTTTGTTTCGCAGATCGCGCGCCCGCGTTCGACGGTGCTTGACGCGCCTTCGCGTTAGCTCCCGGCGCTGATCGGGCCTTATCCTCGATCACCCAAACTTCCCAACACGTTATTTACAATTTCCAGCGACATAAGCGGTCGGATTCCGTCCGCATGTCGCCTCAGATGGAGCCGGCTTGCGCTGCAGAAGCGTGGCCGGAATGTGCCATGACCTCTCTGACGACCAAGCGACCGGCCGCGATCCGGATCGTCCTGCCATTCGTGTTCCGCCACTGGCTGGAGCAGCCGCTGCGCGCTTTCGCCGTGACAGCGGGCTTCCTCGGTGCGACCGCGGCCGACCTGTTCATGCCGGTGTTCTCCGGCCATCTGGTCGATGCGTTGACCGCGGGCGCCACCGATGCCGCCGCGCGCCATGCGGCGATGCTGGCGTTCGGTGCCATCGTCGGCCTCGGCGCGCTGTCGCTGATGCTGCGGCTGGTCGGGATCCAGACCATCGTGCCCTTCACGCTGAAGACGATGTCCGATGTCGGGCAGCAGGCCTTCATGCGCGTGCAGCGCTTCTCGACCGACTGGCACGCCAATTCGTTCGCCGGCTCCACCGTGCGCAAGGTCACGCGCGGCATGTGGGCGCTCGACCTGTTGAACGACACCATCCTGATGGCGCTGTTGCCGTCGTTCGTCGTGCTGCTCGGCTCGATGATCCTGCTCGGGCTGCACTGGCCATCGCTCGGCGCGGTGATTGCCGTAGGCTCGGTGATCTATGTCGCGATGACCATGGTGTTCCAGGTGCGCTACGTCGCGCCAGCGGCGCGCGTCTCCAATGCGTGGGACACCAAGGTCGGCGGCACGCTGGCCGATGCCTTGACCTGCAATGCGGTGGTGAAGTCGTTCGGCGCCGAGACGCGCGAGGATATGCGGCTTGACGGCGTCATCAGCCGCTGGCGCCGGCGGGTGCGGCGGACCTGGCTCCGCTACAACCACACCTCGACGGCGCAACTCCTGGTGCTGCTGTGCTTCCGCGCTTCGGTGATCGGCGGCGCGATTCTACTGTGGGCGCCGGCCACGCCACGCCGGGCGACGTCACCTATGTGCTGACCAGCTACTACATCATCCACGCCTATCTGCGGGATGTCGGCATGCACATCAACAACCTGCAGCGTTCGGTGAACGACATGGAGGAGCTGGTGCAGATCCATGGCGAGCCGCTCGGCATTGTCGACGCGGATGATGCCGGGACGATCGACATCCAGGGCGGCCGCATCGTGTTCGACGACGTCACGTTCCACTATGGCGGCCATCGCTTGCCGCTCTATAACGGGCTGTCGGTCGACATCGATGCCGGCGAGCGCGTCGGCCTGGTCGGGCGCTCCGGCTCCGGCAAGACGACGTTCGTCAAGCTGGTGCAGCGGCTCTACGACGTCTCCGGCGGCAAGATCCTGATCGACGGTCAGGACATCGCCAAGGCGACGCAGCAATCGCTGCGCAGCCAGATCGCGATCGTGCAGCAGGAGCCGATCCTGTTTCACCGCACGCTGGCGGAGAACATCGCCTACGGCCGGCCGGGCGCCAGCATGGAGGCGATCGAGCAGGCGGCGCGGCTTGCCAATGCGCACGACTTCATCATGCGGCTGCCGAAGGATTACGGCACGCTGGTAGGCGAGCGCGGCGTCAAGCTGTCGGGCGGCGAGCGGCAGCGCGTGGCGCTGGCGCGTGCCTTCCTGGCGGATGCGCCAATCCTGATCCTGGACGAGGCGACCTCAAGCCTCGATTCGGAATCCGAGGCGCTGATCCAGCAGGCGATGGAGCGGCTGATGAAGGGCCGCACCTCGATCGTGATCGCGCACCGGCTGTCGACCGTGCGCAGCATGGATCGCATCCTGGTGTTCGATCGCGGCGAGATCGTCGAGCAGGGCACGCACGAGGTGCTTGCCGCCCGGCAGGGCGGTATCTACCGCGGCCTGTTCGAGCGGCAGGCGACCGAGTTCGGCCAGGCTGCGGCGGCGGAGTGATGCGACCATGTTCGGATCGCTCCGCCAACGCGACGACGAGGGGAACGGAACGATGAACATGCCGAAGGACGAGGTCTGGGACAGCGAGACTGCCAAAGCCTACGACACGCCCGGCACCGGAATGTTTGCACCGGAGTTGCTGCGGCCGGCGGTCGATCGGCTCGCGGAGTTGGCGGGCGAGGGCGGCGCTCTCGAATTTGCCATTGGTACGGGACGCGTCGCCGTTCCGCTCAGCGAGCGAGGCGTTGCCGTCGCGGGAATAGAGATGTCGACGGCGATGATCGACCAGTTGCGTACCAAGGTCGACGAATCAAGGATTCCGGTCGTTGTGGGTGATATGGCGACCGCATCCGCCCCGGGGCGCTACGCACTGGTCTACCTGGTCTACAACACGATATCGAACCTGCTGACCCAGGACGAGCAGGTGGAATGTTTTCGAAACGCCGCACGGCACCTCAACCCCGGCGGGAGGTTCGTGATCGAGCTTTGGGTTCCTGAACTGCGCCGCTTGCCGCCCACCCAGGAAGCGGTCGTCTGGCAGTCGGAGCCGGGCTACATCGGCTTGGATACTTATGACGTGGTGCGTCAGTGCGTCGTATCGCACCACATCACATTTGACGATGATCGGCGGGCGACCTTGGCGCGGTCCACCCACCGTTATGTCTGGCCCGCGGAACTGGATCTGATGGCTCGGCTTGCCGGTTTCGAACTTGAGATCAGGTCGGCGGATTGGCGCGGTGCGCCATTCACCGCCGACTCTCGTTCGCACGTCTCGACTTACCGGCTCTGTGATCGCTGACGTCGCGAGTGTCCTCGACAATCGCGCTCGCCGCGAGGGACGAGCCTATCTCGGCGCCAGCCCGTTCCACACCAGCGCCACGCCGGACAGGAACAGCAGCACCAGCACGACGTCGGAAAAATTGCGGTCGCTGAGCGCGTGGTAGAGGCGCGAGCCGAGCCAGGCGCCGAGCAGCGTTCCTGGAAACGCACAGGCCGTCAACCAGATCAGTTCGGGCTTCACCAGGCCGCTCGCGATCTGGACCAGGAGCGCGGCCGCCAGGATCGTGAAGTTGAAGATCTGAAACACGCCGCGGCGCTGCTGCTTGCCCCAGCCGCGCACGCTCGCCCACAGGATCGGCAGCGGGCCGGACAGTCCGGCGAGGCCGCCGAGGATGCCGCCGGCAAATCCGATCGCGCCGTCGGCCCATTTGCCGCCGAAGGCGATCGACATCGGCTTGCGCTGCAGGAACAGCAGGGTCGGGAACACCAGCAGGAAGACGCCGATCGTCAGCTTGAAGACCTCGGGGTCGGCGCGGGCGATCAGCAAAATGCCGATCGGCACGCCGGCGAGGCCCGCGATGACGAACGGCCAGACCAGGCGGAAATCGATGCTCTTCCAGATCGACGGCAGCGTCGACACCTGCGCGATCACCGAGCAGACCAGCACCAGCGGCACCGCAAGCGTCGGCGGCAGCACATAGAGCCAGATGCCGAGCGCCATCAGCGCGGTGCCGAAGCCGGCAAGACCGGAAACGAAGCCGCCGGCAAGCGCGCCGAAGAACAGGACCGCGTAGCTTGCCGGGGTCATCGTGGCCTTTCGATCGTCATTCCGGGGCGATGCGAAGCATCGAACTATGGCGCCCAATTGCGCGCCTGAGAATCTCGAGATTCCGGGTCTGGTCCTTCGGACCATCCCGGAATAACAAAGGGAGGGAGCGACTGCACGTTTACACAACGTGCATCGTGGGTACACTTCAAAATCGCGGCTCATCAACGATAATCGGAATGGAAGCATCCCCATGACTGCGAGTTCGTCCACTGCGCGTTCGTCCAAAACCTTTCTGGTCTGTCACGGCGCCTGGTCGGCCGGATGGGCGTGGAAGAAAATGCATCCCTTGATGCAGGCCGCCGGGCACCGGCTCGTCACGCCGAGCTACACCGGGCTCGGCGAGCGCGCGCACCTTGCGCATCAAGGGCTCGACCTGGAGGCGCATATCCAGGACATGCTCAGCGTCATTTCGTACGAGGATCTGCGCGACATCGTGCTGGTCGGCCACTCCTACGGCGGCATGGTCGCGACCGGCGTCGCCGACCGGGTGCGTGAGCGCATCGCGCAGATGATCTATATCGACGCCTTCGTGCCGCGCGACGGCCAGTCCCTTTTCGACCTCAACGAGCTGGCCATCGAGACCATGCGCGAGCTCGCGAGCGACGGCGACGGTTGGCGCATCCCGCCGATGCCGACGCCGCCGGATACGTCTCCCGCAGATGTCGAATGGCTCACCGCGCGCCGCGTCGACATGCCGATCAAATGCTTCGAGCAGAAGCTGAAGCTGCAACACGGCGAAACGAATTTGCCGCGCAGCTACGTCTACGCCACCCGCACCACCCAAGCCGATACGTTCGGCCAGTTCGCCAGGCGCATCAAGAACGAAGCCGGCTGGCGCTATTTCGAGATCGACGCCAGCCACTCGCCGAACGTCACCGCGCCGGAGACGTTGATGGCGCTGCTCATGGAGATCGTTTCCTGACGCGCCGCTATTCCGGGGCGATGCCAAGCTTCGCCGCGGAGCAATCAGGTGCGTCTGTTTAGCCTGGGGTCATGCGCCACGCGCGTCGCGCACGGCCTGAGCGACCTTCGTCGCCTGTGACACTCGTCCGATTTTCGCGCCTGCAATGATCTTTCTCCGGCGTTCGCTTGGCTTCGGCGCCATGCCTTCGCTCACGGTTGCTCCGGCCGAGGGACGGGCTGTGAAGTTCGCAGCTCGGTGCAGCGCGAGGGCTTTTCGAGCCGCTTCAACATGCGCAGTCCGAGTCGCCAGATTGTACTGACGCTTGAGCTCCGTGTTCACCCGCTTCAACGCCGCTGCGAACACTTGCTTCCGCTCTGAAGCATGCTTGGCGGTTCCCGGAAAGCTTGCCCCGCGAGCCTCGGCTTTTCCGCGGCTCTCTCGCTGCTTTTGCCGGCCGACCGTTCGCTCCTTGTCGCGCATCTTGCGCAAGCGGGGGCGCATGGCTTCAAGCTCGGACACCTCGACGCCATAGATGGCGGGATGATGCGTCAGGCGGATTGCTTCATATTCTTCGTGGCTGAGAATGCTGCGCTCGAACTTGCAGGCGACCGACATTACCATTCCTCCTCTTGATTTTCTTGAATCTTGGGGCAGAAGGACACGTCCAACTCTGGCGGATCATAGCTGCAATGCCGCCGGATGGCCAATCGGCCAACATCCAAACTGGGACAGTGCTTCGATCGCAGCGATTGATCGCCTTGCCATAGCGCCGACAGACGGTGGCTCCTACTTTTCTGCTTCGCTGTCCTTGAGACGTATCCCCTCAGTCCGCAGAGCCGCAAAGAGCGCCGCAATGTCATCGGGCTCCATGTTGTTGGGGCACATCCCGTTCAGTTGCTCGGTTGTGATCGTGCCGCTGCTCCTGGCGATGTCTTTTGCCTTCGCCATGATCTTCTGAAGGTCCATCTGCGATCCTCCGCGAGGGACACACTCTACGCCCGCCAACCCATTATGTCGCCTTTTAAGAAACGTGCGCCTATGACGGCACTGACGTGATGGGTTCGCTTCGCGGCGTGACGAGGCAACATCCTTCGCGAAGTCCGCCATCCGAACCGGGCGGTGACCGCAACTTTGTCTCGCATGTTCCGCCAAACCGCGACATAATCAGCGCCTCGCGTGCTGGTGAACATGGCCTCATGAACCGCAGCCCCGTACTCGTAGATCTGGCGCTCCAGGGTGGAGGATCGCATGGCGCGTTCACATGGGGCGTGCTGGATCGACTTCTCGAAGAATCATGGTTTCAGATCGCGGGCATATCCGGGACATCGGCCGGAGCGATGAATGCTGCCGTGCTGGCGGATGGCTGGACCGCGGGCGGCGCTGCGGGCGCACGCGAAGCGCTTGAAAAATACTGGCGAAGCGTTTCACGCGCCGCCGCATTCAGTCCGTTGCAACGCTCGCCGCTTGACCGTCTGATGGGACGCTGGTCGCTCGACAGCTCTCCGGCCTATCTCTTCACGGATCTGATGTCGCGGATGCTTTCACCCTACGACCTCAATCCTCTCGGCTTCAATCCGCTGCGCGACATATTGAACGACAGCATCGATTTCGAGCGCCTTGCGCGCGCGCCGATCAAGCTCTTCATAACCGCCACACGGGTCCGTACGGGGCGGGGGCGGATTTTTCGCAACGCGGAGATTACCGCGGATGTCCTGCTCGCGTCGGCCTGCCTGCCAACGATGTTTCGTGCGATCGAGATCGATGGCGAGTCCTATTGGGACGGCGGCTATGCGGGCAATCCCACGGTCACGCCGCTGGTCCGCGAGACCGAGGCACACGATACGGTCGTGGTCCAGATCAACCCGACCGAGCGGCCGGAGCAGCCGCGCACGGCCGCTGACATTCTCGACCGGCTCAACGAGATCTCATTCAATTCGCCGCTGGCAAAGGAGCTGCGGATGATCGCGTTGCTTCGTCAGGTTGCCGACCCCGGCACCGGAGAAGGCGCCCGCTGGGCCCAGATGAAAACGCATCGGATCAAGAGCGACATGCTTGCGACGTTCGGTTCATCATCCAAGCTCAATGCCGAATGGGCGTTCGTGACCAAGCTGCACGAGGAGGGGCGGCGTGCCGCCGGCGAATTCCTCGACGCGCATGGCGCCGATATCGGTGAGCGCTCGACCGCCGATCTGGATATTCTGCTGGCGGAGTGCTGAGCGGATGGGTCTACTCGGCATTCTCGTCGGGCTTGGACTGCTGGTCGGTCTTGCGTTCCGCGGTTGGAGCGTCCTGTTGCTCGCGCCGCTCTGTGCGTTGGTGGCCGCAGCCTTCGGTAGCGAGCCGTTGCTTGCCAACTGGACGCAGACCTTCATGGGCAGCGCGTCGGAGTTTCTCGCGCAGTTCTTTCCTATTTTCCTGCTCGGCGCCGTGTTCGGGAAGCTGATGGATGACAGTGGCGCGGTCGGTGCGGTCGCGGGCTTCATCTCCCGATGTCTGGGCGAGCGCCGTGTCATCCTTGCGGTCGTGCTGGCGGGTGCACTGGTCACCTACGGCGGCGTCAGCCTCTTCGTCGCGTTCTTCGTCATCGTTCCGATGGCGCAGTCGTTGTTTCGCACGGCAGGGATTCCGCGTCGTTTGGTGCCGGCGGCGGTTATTCTCGGGACTTCGACCTTTACCATGTCGGCGCTGCCGGGCACGCCGTCGATACAGAATGCGATACCGATGCCTTTCTTCGGCACGACGCCGTTTGCCGCACCGGGCCTTGGCGTTGTCGCATCGATCATCATGCTTGGTGTCGGGCTGTGGTGGCTTCTTCGCGCAGAGAAAGCGGCGCGTCGCGCAAATGAGGGCTATGGCGACGAGCCGCCGGTTTCGGCGGATGCAGTCGACGATGAGTTGTTGCGCGAGCGGGCGACGACGGCGCGGGAATTCGACCCGGCGGAGATCCGCCACGGACATCACAGCGACGCCGCCGTCCCGGTCTTCAACGCCATCCTTCCCCTGATCGTCGTTGTCGCAGTCAATCTGCTGATGTCGCTCGTTGTCCTGCCCCGGCTTGATTTCTCATTCCTGGCCGAACAGCGATGGGGAAATACATCAATGGCTGCCGTGGCCGGTGTCTGGTCGGTTGTCGTGGCGTTGGCGGGAGCGATCGTGACGGTCATACTCTGCAACTGGACGCGACTGCCCGCACTGCGACGAACCATGGATGCCGGCGCCAATGCGTCGGTCCTGCCGGCGCTGAGCGTTGCAAGCCTTGTCGGGTTCGGCGCCGTTATCGCCTCGCTTCCCGCTTTCGGCGTGGTGCGGGAGTGGGTGTTGCGAATTGAGGGCGGCCCATTGGTGTCGCTCGCAGTCGCGACGAACATCCTTGCCGCGCTGACGGGGTCGGCTTCCGGCGGCTTGACGATTGCGCTCGACGCGCTGGGCAAGACCTATATGGGTCTTGCCGCGGAGGCGGGTATTGATCCCGGCCTTCTGCATCGCGTCGCGGTGATCGGCTCGGGAACCCTGGACATTCTGCCTCACAACGGCGCGGTCGTTAGCCTGCTTGCGATCTGCGCGCTCAAGCATCGCGACAGCTATCTCGACATCGTCATGGTCGGCATTGTGAGTTCCGTTATTGCTCTCGCCGCGGTGATTGCAATCGGCACCGCGTTCGGGTCGTTCTGACGCAAGACGATGGGTCGGCTCGACCGGCCGCGGGCGCGCGTAGCTGGAATGAAGTTTACTGAAAATGGCGAAGGGCCCGGCGTGTTACGCCGAGCCCTTCATACTCCAAAATATCAGCCGGCCTGTAAGCCGGGTTCTGTAGGGCACCATTCTTGCGAATGGTACGCGACGGCCATTCCTCTGGGACAAGGTTTGCGCCTTGCCTCGAGCAACCTACCCGGACAGCGGGCCTGACATCGCCCTGCGGTGTTATCGCGCGTGCGCGAACTAACCGCGTTGCCGTCCCTATTCGGTTTTGCTCCCGGTGTGGTTTGCCATGCCGTCTCCGTTGCCGGAAACGCGGTGCGCTCTTACCGCACCTTTTCACCCTTGCTACCTCCGAGGAGGGAGCGGTTCGTTCTCTGTGGCACTTTCCCTGGGGTCGCCCCCGCCGGACGTTATCCGGCACCGCATGTCGATGGAGCCCGGACTTTCCTCCCCCGCGGCCTTTCGGCACCAGCGGGAGCGGCCGTCCGGCCGACTGACCCACACGGCATGGGCGTTTCCGCCCGATCCGTCAAGCGGATAACGGCGGCCAAGGCGGCCAAAATAATTTATCCTGAAGATGTCGTTTGACCTGCCGCCCGTTCGACTGGGTGTCGGCGATCCAGCCGATCAAGAGGAGAGACGAGATGCAATATTTGCTGCTGATCTACCGGAGCGATGCGGAATACGCCCACATGACCGCTGACGACCGCAAGGCCGTGACGGCGGAGTACGGCGCCTACACCCAGTCCATCATCCAGAGCGGGCACTTCAAGGCGGGCGACGGGCTGCAGCCGGTGTCGACGGCCACCACCGTGCGGGTGCGTGACGGCAAGACGCTGACGACCGATGGGCCGTTCGCGGAAACCCGCGAACAACTCGGCGGCTACTATCTGGTCGAGGCCAAGGATCTCGACACCGCGCTCGGCCTCGCGGCGCGGATTCCCGGCGCCAAGACCGGCTCGATCGAAGTCAGGCCGGTGATGATCTACGACAACCCGCGATGACGCCATTCTCGCATCATGAATGCAACGGCCGCGCCGTCCGGCGCGGTCGTTGAGCAACGATTGATGGCCATGACCCCGAGCCAGATCGAGAAAATCTTCCGCGACGAGGCGGGCCGGGCGCTCGCAACGCTGATCCGTCTCGTCGGCGATTTCGATCTGGCCGAGGATTCCCTGCAGGATGCCTTCGCGGTCGCGCTGCAGCGCTGGCCGATCGGCGAATTCCCCGCCAATCCGCGCGCCTGGCTGGTCAATGTCGGCCGCAACCGGGCGATCGACCGCGTCCGCCGCGCGGTTTCGTTTCGCGGCAAGCAGCAGCAATTGACGAACCACTTGTTGCTGGACGCGGAGCCATCGCCGGAGCCGGCCGATGCGACGCTCGACGACGACATGCTGAGGCTGATCTTCACCTGCTGCCATCCGTCCTTTGCCGCCGAGGTGCAGGTTGCGCTGACCTTGCGCACGGTGTGCGGCCTGACCACGGCGCAGGTCGCGCGCGCCTTTCTGGTCAGCGAGGACGCGATGGCGCAGCGGCTGTTGCGCGCCAAGCAGAAGATCAAGCTCGCCGGCATTCCCTATGAGGTGCCGGAGCGCGAGGCGCTGGAGCCGCGCCTTGAGGGCGTGCTTGCCGTGATCTATCTCGTCTTCACCGAGGGCTATGCCGCGACCGCCGGCGCGGATCTGATGCGGCCCGATCTCGCGCGCGAGGCGATCCGGCTGGCGCGGCTGCTCGATCGGTTGATTCCGGCGCGCGGCGAGATCAAGGGCCTGCTTGCGCTGATGCTGCTGCACGATGCGCGCCGCGCCGGCCGTCAGACCGCAGGTGGCGACATCGTGCTGCTCGAGGAGCAGAACCGTTCGTTGTGGGATTTTCTGCAGATCGCCGAAGGTGTGAGGCTGGTCGAGGAGGCGCTGCAGATGCCGGGCCGGCCGCAATCCTACGCGGTGCAGGCTGCGATCGCCGCGCTGCATGCGCGAGCGCCCAGCTATGAGGATACCGACTGGCCGCAGATCGCCGGTCTCTATGAGGTGCTGCTCCGCATCAGCCCGTCACCGGTGATCGAGCTCAATCATGCCGCTGCGGTGTCGATGGTCGACGGCCCGGCGCGAGCGCTCGATCTGATCGACGCGCTGGACGCGCGCGGCAGCCTGAGGGGATACGACCAGCTGCCCGCGGTGCGCGCCGATCTGCTGCGCCGCCTCGGCCGCAAGGACGAGGCGCGGCAGGCCTATCTTGCCGCCACCGCGGCGACGCAGCTCGAGCCGCTGCGACGGCTCTACGCACGCCGGATCGCCGAGATGGGCTGACATCGCCTCATCTCGTGCGTGGTCCGTGAGGGCGCGCCGTTCACGTCAACGATCGTCAGCGCGCCGCGCGGCGTTGAACGTGCTCAGTACCCTGTCTTGGCCTTGGCGCCGGTCGATTGCCCGGTCGTCGTTCCACTCGACATGCCGGTCGTGGTGCCGGGCGCCATCATCTTCTTCTGCGCATGATGGACCTTGTGGGTCTTGTGATGGGTCGACATGGACTTGTCCTGGGTCGACATCGCACCTGCGGCTACTGGAGCTGCGATGAGGCCGATGGCGACAGCTCCGGTGATGAGTTCTTTGAACATGGACGAATCTCCACTCAGACCGCCCCAAATAAGAAGGCGGGACACGGAAAAAAGTTCCAGTTTGCGCGTGAGGATTTGGCCGGAAGCGTCATTGCGAGCGGAGCGAAGCAATCCATCGCGCCGCACGCCGAAACGTGGATTGCCTCGTCGCTTCGCGCCTCGCAATGACGATGGAACGACCGAGCCTACCTCGCAGCATCCGGCGGCAGGCTCTCGAGCAGCGCGTGCAGCGTCGCCATGGTGGAGCGGTCGGCGATCCCGTCGACGCGTTCGGGGCGGAAGTGACGCTGGAAGGCGGTGACGACCTCCATGGTCGGGCCGTCGAACTTGCCGTTGGTCGGGATGTTGTAGCCGTAGCGCCGGAACGCGGCCTGCATGTTGGAGACGCTGTCGCTGATCGCACCGAGCTGCAGCGCGTCGCCGCGCACGATCGGCGCCGGCTGCACCCAATGCCCGACGCCGGAATTGGCCAGCGAGTGCCAGGGGAATTTCTCGCCGGGATCCTTCTTGCGCCCCGGCGCGACGTCGGAATGGCCGAGCACGCGATGCGCGACCACCTTGCGGCGAAGCATGATGCCGCGGCACAGCGCGATGACGGCTGCGATCTGCCGCAGCGGGAAGTCGGGATAGCCCCAATCGTGGCCGCGATTGATGATCTCGACGCCGATCGAGCAGGAATTGATGTCGTCCTCGCCGGCCCAGGCGGAGACGCCGGCGTGCCAGGCGCGCTTGCTCTCCGGCACGCATTGCACGATGCGTCCGTCCTCGAGCACGATGTAATGCGCCGAGACCTCGGTGCCGGCCGTGCAGAGCTGGGTGATCGCGCCCTCGACATCGGGCATGCCGGTGTAGTGCAGCACGATCATGTCGGGCTGCCGGTTGTTGGCGCGGTCGCCGAAGTTCACCGACGGGATCACGTCGGAGGCGATCGAGGAATCCGGCGTGAACGTCTTCACGTCGGCCACGCCCTTCGGAACGGGAAGGACGCGCTGACGCTTCGAATCAGCGTTGCCGGACGAGGACGAACCAGAAGCCATACGAATCACTCAAACCCGAACCAGGAGAAGGCATTTTGACATATGGATAAACAAATAGGCGTTTACTATTCCTTTACCGTGAGGGCCGCGCAATCGGCCCTGCCGGTTCCAGGGTCTGCTCCATGAGCCGCGCAATGATGCCCGGAGCGAGGGCCGAGGCTATCACTCGAATGCGGATCAAAGTCGCGCGGTTCCGCTAACCGATCATCAACGTTTTCTTAACGTTAAGTGCCGTTACTGAGAGGTGAAGTGCCGAACCGGTTTCGGGGGACGGCCAAGGTCCGCTGTTGCGCGAAATCCCATGGAAACCCTCCCAATTCCGGTCGGATATCAGGATTTGCGGCCGTGGACGGGAGTTGGCGCTGGTATCACACAGCGGCCATTTTACCGGAACAACCAGCGCGAGGATTCGAGACGCAATGAGTCGGCGCGCAGCCAGCTTGCATGCCAGTTTCGCGGCCCTGTCCGGGGGCGGCGCATGAGCGAGCGTGCTCCCCGTCACATTTCCGTGCTGGGCCGCGAGGCGGTCGCCTATCTCGAGCCGCGCGCCGGCGGCATCTATGTCGACGCGACCTTCGGCGCCGGCGGCTACAGCCGCATGATTCTCGATGTCCCCGATACGCGCGTCATCGGCATCGACCGCGACCGCACCGCGATAACAGGCGGCTTCGATCTGGTCGACGGCGCGGGGGGCCGGCTGACGCTGGTCGAGGACCGCTTCTCTGATCTCGCCGAGGTCTGCGCATCGCAGGGGGTGGATCAGGTCGACGGCGTCGTGATGGATGTCGGCGTCTCCTCGATGCAGCTCGACCAGGCCGAGCGTGGCTTCTCGTTCCGCTTGGGCGGTCCGCTCGACATGCGGATGGCGCAGAGCGGTCCGACCGCGGCCGATGTGGTCGCCACCGCGTCCGAGAAGCAGCTCGCCGACATCATCTATATCTTCGGCGAGGAGCGCCATTCGCGCGGCGTCGCGCGCGCCATCGTCGCCGCGCGCAAGGACGCGCCGATCACCACGACCGAGGCGCTCGCCGACATCGTCGGGAAAGTCGTGCGCGCCAAGCCGAACGAGATTCATCCGGCGACGCGGACCTTTCAGGCGCTGCGCATCTTCGTCAATGAAGAGCTCGATGAGCTGCATCGGGCGCTGGCCGCGGCCGAGCGGGTGCTGAAGCCGGGCGGGCGGCTTGCCGTGGTCTCGTTCCATTCGCTGGAAGACCGCATCGTCAAGAATTTCCTCACCGAACGCGGCAAGGTTTCCGGCGGCTCGCGGCATCGGCCTGAAGTGGCGCAATCCGCGCCGAGCTTTCAGATCCTGACCAAGCGGCCGGTGACACCCGGCGAGGCGGAGATATCGGCCAATCCGCGCGCCCGGTCGGCCAAGCTGCGCGCAGCCGAGCGCACCGCGGCGCCGGCGCATGCAGACGACGACCTGCCGTCGTGGCCGCGTCTGTCCGACCTGAAGCGGGGAGGCTGACGATGCGTCTCCTCCATCTCCTCGTCATCGGCATGCTGATCTTCGCGGCATCCTATGTCTACCGCATCAAGATGGAATCGACCGCGCGCGTCGAACGCGTGCTGCAGCTCAATGCCGAGATCCGCGAGCAGCGCAACGCGATCGCCACCTTGCGCGCGCAGTGGGCCAAGCTCGACGCGCCGCTGCGGCTGCAGGGGCTTGCCGAACGGCATCTGCCGCTGAAACCGGTCAACGCCAACCAGTACGATTCCCTGAAGAACCTGCCGGAGCGGCCGCCGAACTTCACGCGGCCCGGTTCGCGCGATCCGATCGGCGCGATGATCGACACCATCGAGGCCGCCGCCGCGCCCGACAGCACGACCGGATCGATTGACAAGCCGGCGACCGACCAGCCGGCCGCCGACCAGCCTGCGCCCGCAGAAGATTCCGAGCAGGGCGGGGGAGATCAGCAATGACGGGACCTGCCATGACCGATCCGGCACCCGCCAGCAAGCCGGCCGCAAAATCCGCTGAACCCTGGCGCACGCGGCTGATCCGCACGCTGCTGTACGGAAGCAATGTCGACCGCGCCGCGAAGGCGCGCGCGCGCGTCGGTCTTGCGATCCTCGCCTTTGCCGCGGTCTATTGCGTGCTGGCCGGCCGGCTGGTGCTGTTCGCCGTCGGCGCCGACAGCCACGGCGCGCGGCGCACCGCCTCGCAGGACGCGATCGCCACCGCCAGGCCCGACATCACCGACCGCAACGGCGAAATCCTCGCCACCGACGTCAAGGCGCCGAGCCTGTTCGCCGAGCCGCGCCGCCTCATCGACAAGGACGAGGCGATCGAGCTCTTGACCGCGGCCTTGCCCGATCTCGACACCAGCGAAGTGCGCGACCGTCTGTCGTCGCGCAAGGGTTTTGTTTGGCTCAAGCGCGAGATCACGCCGAAGCAGCAGCTCGACATCCATCGCCTCGGCCTTCCCGGCGTCGGCTTCCTGCGCGAGAACAAGCGCGTCTATCCGACCGGCAACGAGGTCGCCCACCTGATCGGCCTCGTCAACATCGACAACCAGGGCATCGCCGGCATGGAGAAGTGGCTGGACAATAACGGTCTGGCCGATCTGCATCGCGCGGGCTTCGCCACCGACCGGCTGCAGAAGCCGGTCGAATTGTCGATCGACCTGCGCGTCGAGCATGCGCTGCGCGACGAACTGATCAAGGCGAAGGAGAAGTTCAAGGCCAAGGCCGCCTCCGGCCTCGTCTCCAACGTGCGCACCGGCGAGATCGTGGCGATGGTGTCGCTGCCGGATTTCGATCCGAACAATCCGAAGGAAGCGCACGATCCTGATCGCATCAACCGCCTGACCACCGGCGTCTACGAGATGGGCTCGACCTTCAAGGCGTTCACGCTGGCGATGGCGCTGGATAGCGGCAAGATCAATCTGAACTCGATGTGGGATGCGCGCGGGAACCTGCACTACGGCAAGTTCACGATCCATGACAGCCACACGCTCGGACGTTTCATCAACACCAAGGAAGTGTTCACCTACTCGTCCAATATCGGCGCCGCGCGGATCGCGCTCGGCCAGGGCGTCGAGGCGCACAAGGCCTTCCTGGCCAAGATGGGCCAGTTGACCCGGCTGCGCACCGAGTTGCCGGAGAGCGCGGCCCCGTTGGTGCCGCGCCGCTGGGGCGAACTGAACACGGTGACCATCGCGTTCGGCCAGGGCCTGTCGGTGGCGCCCCTGCAGGCGGTGATGGGCATCAACGCGCTGGTCAACGGCGGCTATTTGATTCCGCCGACCTTTATGAAGCGCACCGAGCAAGAAGCGATGGCGCTGGCGAAGCGGGTCATCAAGCCCGAGACCTCGGACAAGATGCGCTATCTGATGCGGCTCAACGCCGAGATCGGCACCGCCAAGACCGCCGACGTCAAGGGCTACTATGTCGGCGGCAAGACCGGCACGTCGGAGAAGGTGATCAACGGCCGCTATGCCAAGAAGCGGGTGCTCAACTCCTTCACCGCGATCATGCCGGCCGACGATCCGAAGTACCAGATTCTGATTATGCTGGACGAGCCGCAGACGACGCCGGAAACACACGGTTTCATCACCTCGGGCTGGAATGCGGTGCCGACCGGCGGCAACGTGATCGCCCGAATTGCGCCGCTTTTAGGCGTTGAACCGCGTTTCGACCTGCCGCCGTCCGACCGCCTTATTCTTGCGGCATCCAGAACAACCCAGTAAGGCGTATCATCACGCGGCGCCAGAACGGCGCCGGCCAGACTGGAAGATCATGAGACTTCGCGACCTCTTCAGCGCCGATGCCACGATCGATCCAAGTGCCGACGCGATCGTTGTCGGAGGGCTTGCGGTCGACAGCCGTGCGGTGAAGCCGGGCGACCTGTTCTTCGCGCTGGCCGGCAGCAGGACCGACGGCGCGCGCTTCGTCGATGCGGCGATTGCCGCGGGCGCAGTCGCGGTCGCCAGCGACCATCTGCCGCAAGGCCACGGCCGTGCTCCGTTCGTCATCACGCCGAATCCGCGCCGTGCGCTGGCGCTCGCCGCCGCGAAATTCTATCCGCGTCAGCCCGCGACGATCGCGGCGGTGACCGGCACCAGCGGCAAGACCTCGGTCGCGGCATTCACGCGCCAGATCTGGCAGCGGCTCGGTCACTCCTCCGCGAGCATCGGCACCATCGGTCTCGTCTCGGACAAGCGCATCGTCTACGGCTCGCTGACCACGCCCGATCCGATCGCGCTGCATCGCCAACTCGACGAGATCACGCGCGACGGCGTCACGCATCTCGCCTTCGAGGCTTCTTCGCACGGCCTCGACCAGTATCGGCTCGACGGCGTGCGCATCGCCGCCGGCGGCTTCACCAATCTGTCGCGCGACCACATGGATTATCATCCCGATGTCGCGCATTACCTGAATGCAAAGCTCCGCCTGTTCCGCGATCTCGTCGCTGACGGCGGCTCTGCCGTGATCTCGGCCGATCACGACTGCTCGCGAGAGGTGATCGATGCGGCGCGGGCGCGGGGCCTGCGCGTCATCACGGTCGGCCGCAATGCCGACGCAAGCGAGGGCATCAAGCTCACCGGCGCTGCGATCGAAGGTTTTGCCCAGAAGCTCGTGATCGAGCACCGCGGCCGCAAGCACGCGATCCGGCTGCCGCTGGTCGGCGAATTCCAGATCGAGAATGCGCTGGTTGCCGCCGGCCTTGCGATCGGTACCGGCAGCGCCGCCGATGACGTGTTCGGCATGCTCGAACATCTCGAAGGCGCCAAGGGCCGGCTCGAATTCGTCGGCGAGCACAATGGCGCGCCGATCTTCGTCGACTATGCCCACAAGCCCGATGCGCTCGCCAAGGCGCTGCAGGCGCTGCGGCCCTATGCGAAGCGCAGGCTGGTCGTGATCTTCGGCGCCGGCGGCGACCGCGACGCCGGCAAGCGTCCGATCATGGGCGCGATCGCCGCCGAGAATGCCGATCAGATCATCGTCACCGACGACAATCCGCGCAGCGAGAAGCCCGAGGCGATCCGCGCCGCGATCATGGCGACCGCGAAAGGCGCGCGCGAGATCGGCGACCGCGCCGCGGCGATCCGCGCCGGGATCGCCGGCCTCGAGCCGGGCGATGCGTTGGTCGTGGCCGGCAAGGGCCATGAGGTCGGGCAGATCGTCGGCAACACGACGCTGCCGTTCAGCGATCATGAAGCGGTCGCGAGTGCATTGGCCGAGGAGGGCGCATGAGCACGATGTTGTGGACCTCGGATGCGATGGCGACGGCGATGCGCGCCGCCACGCAAGGCACGCTGCCAGACGGGGTCACGGGACTCTCGATCGACAGCCGCACCATCGCGCCGGGCGACGCGTATTTCGCGATCAAGGGCGACATCCATGACGGCCATGCCTTCGTCGCGGCGGCGCTGAAGGCTGGCGCCGGGCTCGCCGTGGTCGAGACCGCGCAGCGCGACAAATTTCCCGCCGACGCGCCGCTGCTCGTGGTCGACGACGTGCTCGCCGGCCTCGTCGAGCTCGCGCATGCCTCGCGGGCGCGGCTCAAGGCGCAGATCGTCGCGGTGACAGGTTCGGTCGGCAAGACCTCGACCAAGGAGGCGCTGCGGCGTGTGCTGTCGGCGCAGGGCGAGACCCACGCGTCGGTGGCGTCGTTCAACAATCACTGGGGCGTGCCGCTGTCGCTGGCGCGCTGCCCGGCGAGCACGCGCTTTGCGGTGTTCGAGATCGGCATGAACCATGCCGGCGAGATCACGCCGCTGGTCAAGATGGTGCGGCCGCATGTTGCCGTCATCACCACGATCGAGCCGGTGCATCTGGAATTCTTCGCCGGCATCGAGGCGATCGCCGATGCCAAGGCGGAGATCTTCGCCGGGCTGGAGCCCAATGGCGCGGTGGTGCTCAACCGCGATAACGGGCAATTCGCGCGGCTGCAAAAGCAGGCGAAGAAGGCCGGCATCTCGCGCATCGTCTCGTTCGGCACCGACAAGCGCGCCGAGGCGCGGCTGATCGACCTCTCGCTGCACGCGACCTGCTCGGCGGTGCATGCCGATATCCTCGACCACGACATCACCTACAAGATCGGCATGCCCGGCCGCCACATGGCGATGAACTCGCTCGCGGTGCTCGCAGGCGCCTCGCTGCTCGGTGCCGATATCGCGCGCGCGGCGCTGTCGCTGTCGCAGCTCGAGGCGCCGACCGGCCGCGGTCTTCGCCGCACGCTCGAGGTCGGTCATGGCGAGGCGACGTTGATCGACGAGAGCTACAACGCCAACCCGGCCTCGATGGGCGCCGCGCTCAACGTGCTCGGCCAGGCCCCGACCGGACCGCATGGCCGCCGGATCGCCGTGCTCGGCGACATGCTCGAGCTCGGGCCGACCGGGCCCGACCTGCACCGCGGCCTCAACGAAGCCGTGACCGCCAACCGCATCGACCTCGTATATTGTTGTGGTCCGCTGATGCGGAATCTGTGGGATGCCCTTTCCACCGGCAAGCGGGGAGGCTATGCCGAGAGTTCGGCGGCGCTCGAAGCGCAGGCGGTTGCCGCGGTCCGTGCCGGTGACGTGATCATGGTGAAGGGCTCGCTGGGATCGAAGATGAAGCTCATTGTCAGCGCGCTGGAAAAACGCTTCCCCGACAAGGCCGCGCACGAAGAAGCGGTATAGGACTCTTTGAATGTTCTACTGGTTGATCGAACTGTCCAACACCGTTCCGGGGTTTGGGCCATTCCGCAGCGCGCTGAACGTGTTCCGCTACATCACGTTCCGCACCGGCGGCGCGATGGTGACCGGTGCGCTGTTCGTGTTCCTGTTCGGGCCCTGGATCATCGATCATTTGCGGTTGCGGCAGGGCAAGGGCCAGCCGATCCGCACCGATGGTCCGCAGTCGCATTTGATCTCCAAGAAGGGCACGCCCACGATGGGCGGGCTGATGATCCTGTCCGGGCTCGTGGTGTCGACGCTGCTCTGGGCCAACCCGCTCAATCCCTATGTCTGGATCGTGCTGGCGGTGACGCTCGGCTTCGGCTTCGTCGGCTTCTATGACGATTATCTGAAGGTCACAAAGCAGTCACACTCCGGCTTCGCCGGCAAGCTGCGGCTCCTGATCGAGGCGGTGATCGGGCTCGCCGCCACCTACGCGCTGGTCCGGCTCGGGCGCGACGTGTCCTCGACCTCGCTCGTGATTCCGTTCTTCAAGGACCTCGTGATCAATTTCGGCTGGTTCTTCGTGATCTTCGGTGCCTTCGTGATGGTCGGCGCCGGCAACGCGGTGAATCTCACCGACGGCCTCGACGGCCTTGCCATCGTGCCGGTCATGATCGCGGCCGCGAGCTTCGGCATGATCTCGTATCTGACCGGCAACGCGGTGTTCTCGGATTACCTGCAGATCAATTACGTCGCCGGCACCGGCGAACTGGCGGTGCTATGCGGCGCGGTACTTGGCGCAGGTCTCGGCTTCCTCTGGTTCAACGCGCCGCCGGCCTCGATCTTCATGGGTGACACCGGCTCGCTCGCGCTCGGCGGCATGTTGGGGGCCACCGCGGTTGCGGTGAAGCACGAGATCGTGCTCGCCGTGATCGGCGGCCTGTTCGTGCTTGAGGCGGTCTCGGTCATCGTGCAGGTCACCTCGTTCAAGCTCACGGGAAAACGCGTGTTCCGGATGGCGCCGCTGCACCATCACTTCGAGCAGAAGGGGTGGACCGAGCCGCAGATCGTGATCCGGTTCTGGATCATCTCGGTGATGCTGGCGCTTGCCGGCCTCTCGACGTTGAAGTTGCGCTGATGATGTCTCATCCCATCCACCGTCATTCCGGGGCTCGCGTAGCGAGAACCCGGAATCTCGAGATTCCGGATAACCGCTGCGCGGTTTCCGGAATGACAGGGAGATAATCATGATCCCGGTCACCTCCTTCTCGGGCAAAACGGTCGCGGTGTTCGGGCTCGGCGGCTCCGGGCTTGCGAGCTGCCAGGCGCTGAGGACCGGTGGCGCGGAAGTGATCGCGGCCGACGACAATGCCGACAACGTCGCCAAGGCGGCGCAAGCCGGCTTCACCACGGCTGATCTGCGCAGCGTGTCGTGGGCGAATTTCGCTGCGCTGATCCTGACCCCCGGCGCGCCGCTGACCCATCCGGCGCCGCACTGGAGCGTGTTGAAGGCGCGCGAGGCGGGCTGCGAGGTGATCGGCGACGTCGAATTGTTCTGCCGCGAGCGGCGCCGCCATGCGCCGAACGCGCCATTCGTCGCCATCACCGGCACCAACGGCAAGTCGACCACGACCGCGCTGATCGCGCATCTGATGAAGGTCGCCGGCTACGACACCCAGATGGGCGGCAATATCGGCACCGCGATCCTGTCGCTGGAGCCGCCGCGCATGGGCCGCGTCCATGTGATCGAGATGTCGTCCTACCAGATCGACCTCGCGCCGTCGCTCGATCCCTCGGTCGGCATCCTCATCAACATCAGCGAGGACCACATCGATCGCCACGGCACGCTGGCGCATTACGCCGCGGTCAAGGAGCGGCTGGTTGCCGGCGTGCAGCAGGGCGGCACCGCGATCGTCGGCGTCGACGACGGCTGGTGCCGCGACATCGCCGACCGGCTCGATCGCGCCGGCAAGCGCGTGGTGCGCATCTCGGTGAAGAACCCGCTGCCCGACGGTCTTTATGTGGAGCACGAGGCCATCGTGCGCGCATCGGGCGCGGCGCGCAGCGAGGTGGCGCGTCTCGGCGGCATCGGTTCGCTGCGCGGCCTGCACAATGCGCAGAACGCCGCTTGCGCCTCGGCCTGCGCGCTGGCGATGGGGATCGCGACTGACGTGTTGCAGAATGCCCTGCGCAGCTTCCCGGGTCTGGCGCACCGCATGGAGCAGGTCGGCCGCCGCGGCAACGTGCTGTTCGTCAACGACTCCAAGGGCACCAACGCGGACGCGGCCGCGCATGCGCTGTCGTCGTTCGCCGACATCTACTGGATCGCCGGCGGCAAGCCGAAGGCCGGCGGCATCACGGGCCTCACGGAATATTTCCCGCGCATCCGCAAGGCCTATCTGATCGGCGAGGCGGCGCAAGAATTCTCCGGCACGCTCGGTGACCGCGTCCCGCACGAGATGTCCGGCACGCTCGACGTCGCGATCGCCAGCGCCGCGCGCGATGCGGAAGCGTCGGGACTTGGCGAAGCCGTTGTGCTGCTGACGCCGGCCTGCGCCTCGTTCGACCAGTACCGCAATTTCGAAATCCGCGGCACCGCCTTCCGCGACATTGTCCAGGCACTGCCCGGCGTCAAGCCGGTGGTGTGAGAGCCCCGCAGAATTGTAGGATGGGTAGAGCGCAGCGAAACCCATCAGATCGCGCCACGCATTCGCCGTCGTCCCGGCGAAGGCCGGGACCCATAACCACAAAATGATATTGTTGGAACGACGAGTCCCATTCACTACACTTGCTGCGGCG
>NZ_JACMYP010000103.1 GCF_020889705.1 Bradyrhizobium altum
CTCGATCCGCTTGTCGATCTCGGGCAGGTTCGCCGGCTCCACCGGGCGCGGCGGCCGCGCGTCGATAGCCCCGATCGTCAGCCGGCCGCCCGCCTCGCCCTCCACCCGCAACGAGGACGGATCGAGGCCCATCGGGAAATCCTTCGCGACGAGCGTGTTGTCCCCGGCGGGCAGATCCAGCGTGATGACGCGGGTGACGCTCGCGCCATCGGGATAGACAGTCACGGCGTCGACCTGCGACGCCGCATCGAGATTGGCCGCATGGAGCGGCCCGGCAACCAGCGCACCCGCCAGCACCAGGCTGGTGGTCACAAGACAGTTCGCAATCTTTCGCATCACATCCCTCCGGGAAACATCGCATCGCGCGAGACGAACGGCGCGGCCGGCTCAAGGGCGCGCCGTTTCTCGTGGTGAGACGCAGCGAGGAAAGGACTGGTTCGATTGAGGTTTCCGTGCGGCACGACGATGGCGCGCTCGCGGCTGCCGGATGGCGCGGCGATGTCGGGCGGTCTGCCTTGCCGTCAATGCACGGAAGGCGGCATAAAAAAGCACGGCGCCCTGAGGCGCCGTGCTGCAGAATCTTGAACAGTCAGCCGAGTTACACGCTCAGCTGTAGATCTCGAACAGGCCGGCGCCGCCTTGACCACCGCCGATGCACATGGTCACGACGCCCCACTTCGCCTTGCGGCGGCGGCCTTCCTGCAAGAGGTGGCCGGTGAGCCGGGCTCCGGTCATGCCGAAGGGATGACCGATCGCGATCGAGCCGCCGTTGACGTTGTACTTCTCGGGATCGATGCCGAGTTGGTCGCGCGAATAGAGGCACTGGCTGGCGAACGCCTCGTTGAGCTCCCAGAGATCGATGTCCTCGACCTTCAGGCCGTGGCGCTTCAAGAGCTTCGGCACGGCGAACACCGGACCGATGCCCATCTCGTCGGGCTCGCAGCCGGCCGAGGCCCATGCCACGAAGCGGCCCATCGGGTTCAGGCCGCGCTTCTCGGCGTCCTTGGCTTCCATCAGCACCACCGCGGCGGCGCCGTCGGACAGCTGGCTGGCATTGCCGGCGGTGACGAACTTGCCCGGACCCTTGACCGGCTCGAGCTTGGCAAGGCCTTCCAGCGTGGTCTCGGGGCGGTTGCACTCGTCGCGGTCGACGACGTAGTCGACGATCGACTCGGCCTTGGTCGCCTTGTCGACCACCTTCATCTTGGTCTTCATCGGGACGATTTCGTCCTTGAACTTGTTGGCCTGCTGCGCGGCCGCCATGCGGCGCTGCGACTCCAGCGAATACTCGTCCTGGTATTCGCGGCTGAGCTTGTAGCGCTCGGCGACGATGTCGGCGGTGTCGATCATCGCCATGAAGATGTCGGGCGCGGTCTTGAGCAGGTCCGGATCGATCGATTCCTTCGGCGAGCCGCCGCCGGGAATCGAGATGCTCTCGACGCCGCCGGCGACGATGCAATCGGAGCCGTCGGAACGGATCGAGTTCGCAGCCATGGCGATGGTCTGCAGGCCCGACGAGCAGAAGCGGTTCACCGAGACACCGGCGGTCGACTTCGGCAGGCCGGCGAGCAGCGCCGCCTGGCGGCCGATGTTCGGCGCGCCATGCGCGCAATTGCCGAGATAGCAATCCTCGACATAGTCCTTGTCGACGCCGGCGCGCTCGACCGCGTGCTTGATGGCATGCCCGGCCAGCGACATCGGCGGGGTGATGTTGAATCCGCCACGGCCGGACTTCGCCAGGCCAGTGCGCGCGTAGGAAACGATTACGGCTTCACGCATTGTTTTCTCCCTCTGAGATCGCCGGATAGTGGCGCGTCTTGACGCCTTCGTACACATATTTTGGACGCCGCAACAGGAATACCAGACGCCCCGGAACGGCAAACGCCGCCTCCGGGGCCGGAGACGGCGTCATGTTCCGCAGATCGGAATTTGGATGTGCTTGAACGGTATCTTCCCTCGTCATGCCCCGGCCGCGTCCCGGGCGACGGCGAGAGCCCGCTCAAACAACGTTTGAAACGTCTTGTTAGAACGTCAGCGCCTTGGCCTGCTTCACCTGCGGCAGCGACTGCACCTTGGCGAGCAGATCCGCCGGCACTGCGCCGTCGACCTCGACCAGCGCAATGGCATCGCCGCCCTGCTTGACGCGGCCGAGATGGAAGGTCGCGATGTTGATCTTGGCGTCGCCGAGCAGGCTCGCGAACGCGCCGATGAAGCCCGGCTTGTCCTCGTTGGTCACGTAGATCATCGACTTGCCGAACTCGGCGTCGACGCGGATGCCCTTGATGTCGACGAGGCGCGGCTTGCCGTCGGCGTAGACGGTGCCGGACACCGAACGCTCCTGGCGCTCGGTGGTGACGGTGACCGTGATCAGGCTCTCATAGTCGCTCTGCGCGGCGCGGACGACCTCGTCCACCACCATGCCGCGCTCCTTGGCGACGACCGGCGCCGACACCACGTTGACCTCGCCCAGCATCGGCCGCAGCAGGCCGGACAGCACCGCCGAGGTGATCGCCTTGATCTTCATCTCGGCGACGTGGCCCTCATAGGTGATCGTGGTCTTGAGGATGCCGCTCTCGGTGAGCTGGCCGGCGAACGAGCCGAGCTTCTCGGCGAGCTCGATGAACGGCCTCAGCTTCGGCGCCTCTTCCGCTGTTATCGAGGGGAAGTTGACCGCGTTCGAGATCGCGCCCGACAAAAGATAATCCGACATCTGCTCGGCGACCTGCAGCGCGACGTTCTCCTGCGCTTCGGTGGTGGAGGCGCCGAGATGCGGGGTGCAGATCACGTTGGGGTGGCCGAACAGCACGTTCGAGGTCGCCGGCTCCTCGACGAACACGTCGAAGGCGGCGCCCGCGACATGCTTGGAATTCAGCGCATCGACCAGCGCCTGCTCGTCGACCAGACCGCCGCGCGCGCAATTGATGATGCGCACGCCCTTCTTCATCTTGGCGATCGCGGCCGCGTCGATGACGTTGCGGGTCTTCTCGGTCAGCGGCGTGTGCAGCGTGATGAAATCGGCGCGCTTGAGCAGATCGTCGAGCTCGACCTTCTCGACGCCGATGTCCTTGGCGCGCTCCGGCGACAGGAACGGATCGAACGCGATCACCTTCATGCGCAGGCCGAGCGCGCGGTCGGCGACGATCGAGCCGATATTGCCGCAGCCGATCACCCCGAGCGTCTTGGCGGTGATCTCGACGCCCATGAAGCGGTTCTTCTCCCACTTGCCGGCCTGGGTCGAGGCGTCGGCCTGCGGGATCTCGCGCGCCAGCGCCAGCATCAAGGTGATGGCATGCTCGGCGGTCGTGATCGAATTGCCGAACGGCGTGTTCATCACGATGATGCCCTTGGCGGTCGCGGCCGGAATCTCGACATTGTCGACGCCGATGCCGGCGCGGCCGATCACCTTCAGCCTGGTCGCCTTCTCGATGATCTTGGCGGTCGCCTTGGTGGCCGAGCGGATCGCAAGGCCGTCATAGTTGCCGATGATCTCGGCGAGCTTGTCCTTGTCCTTGCCGAGATTGGGCTGGAAATCGACCTCGACGCCGCGATCCTTGAAGATCTGCACGGCGGCGGGAGACAGCGCGTCGGAAATCAGAACCTTGGGTTTTGTCATGTGACTGTTCCTGTGCCCTGCAGCGGGCGGTCTCTTGGACCAATGTGGTGAAGTCTCTGATCACTTCTCCCTCTCCCCGTTCTTGCGGGGAGAGGGTTGGGGTGAGGGGCAGCCACGGGCGAGGAACAAGCCGAGAAGGCCCCTCACCCGGATCGCTGCGCAATCCGACCTCTCCCCGTAAGAACGGGGAGAGGTGACAAGAGAAAGCTTATGCCGCCTTGGGCAGCGCTGCCTTGGTTTCGGCGAAGGCCCAGTCGATCCACTGCGTCAGCAGCTCGACGTCCTTCGCCTCGACGGTGGCGCCGCACCAGATCCGCAGGCCCGCCGGCGCATCGCGGTAATACGCGAAGTCGAAGCCGGCGTTCTCCTTCTCGACCAGCGCGACCAGCTTCTTGCAGAAGTCGGCCTGCGCTTCGGCGGGAAGCGAGGTGATCGCGGGATCGGTGAACTTCAGGCACACCGAGGTGTTGGAGCGGATCGCGGGGTCCTTGGCCAGGAAGTCGATCCAGGGCGTCTTCGCCTTCCAGTCCGCGAGCGCCTTGGTGTTGGCATCGGCGCGTGCGATCAGCGCCTTCAGGCCGCCGATCGACTTCGCCCAGTTCAGCGCATCGAGATAATCCTCGACGCAGAGCATCGACGGCGTGTTGATGGTCTCGCCCTCGAAGATGCCCTGGTTGAGTTTGCCGCCTTTGGTGAGGCGGAAGATCTTCGGCAGCGGCCAGGCCGGCTTATAGGTCTCGAGCCGTTGCACCGCACGCGGCGACAGGATCAGCATGCCGTGTGCCGCCTCGCCGCCGAGCGCCTTCTGCCAGGAGAAGGTCACGACGTCGAGCTTGGCGAAATCGAGCGGCTGCGCGAAGGCGGCCGAGGTCGCGTCGCAAATCGTGAGGCCTTCACGGGTTGCGCTGATCCAGTCGGCGTTCGGCACGCGCACGCCGGAGGTGGTGCCGTTCCAGGTGAAGACGACGTCGGATGCGGGATCGACCTTGGCGAGATCGGGGATTTCACCGTAAGCCGCGTTCAGCTTGGTGACGTCTTTCAGCTTCAATTCCTTGACGATGTCGCTGACCCAGCCCTCGCCGAAGGATTCCCAGGCGAGCGTGGTGACGGGCCGCGCGCCGAGTAGCGACCACAGCGCCATCTCGACCGCGCCGGTGTCCGACGCCGGCACGATGCCGATCTTGTAGTCCGCAGGCACCTCGAGCACTTCGCGCGTCAGTTCGATCGCGAGCTTGAGCTTGGCCTTCCCGACCTTCGCGCGATGCGAGCGGCCGAGGGCGGCGTCCTTGAGATTGTTGGGGTTCCAGCCGGGGCGCTTGGCGCAGGGGCCGGAGGAGAAATGCGGCACATTGGGCCGCGAAGCGGGCTTCGCTGCAGTCATAATCTACCCTTCCAGATAGCTGCCTCTCGGTGGGGAGAGGTTTCCCGCCGTCGGAAATAGTGGAAGGGCACCCAAACGTCAAGGAAGTTCGGACTTTTCCGGGACAGTCGGGGGATCACGGCTGATTGATGGAGCGTCCTCGACCTGCTGCATCGTCTCCTGATCGAGCAAATCCGCCGCGAGAGTCATGATCTTAACTGCCCCGCGCCGGCTCGATATTTTCAAAATGCTCTTATCGCCGGCCTGCACGATGTACTCGTTGCCGACCCGCACGATCGAATAGTCCGACATCCAAATCCCCAGTCGCCGCCGCCCCGTGGGAGACGCCCGACATACCGGACTCGTTCCGCCCCGTAAATTCACGGAGACCGGCTTAGTTTATTGGCTGTTAACCGGATAGCGCAGCAGCGGCTACCGCAGGCATTGCCTTGCGTGCGGCACAACTTCGTGCGCGCACGTCAAAAGCGGAGCGTCATGCCGACATGGCTGCGCGCGAAACCGAGCCGCTCATAGAAGCGCTGCGCATCGACGCGCGTGTGATGCGTCAGCAGCTCGACCAGGATGCAGCCTTGCGCGCGCGCCTCCGCGACCGCCCACTGCACGAGCCGCTCGCCGATGCCGCGGCTGCGGCAGTGTGTTGCGACGCGGACGTCCTCGAGCAGGCCGCGCGAAGAGCCCTGCGAGCTGATACCCGGCAGCACCGCGAGCTGCAGGCAGCCGACGACGGCGCCCTCCCCGTCGACGGCGACGACAAGCTGCAGGTTCGGATCACGCTCGACCCGCGCGAAGCCGTCGTAATAGCTTTGCGGCAGCGGATCCGCGATCCGCTCGCGCGCACTGCCGAGCGGATCGTCCGCCAGCATGCCGACAATGGCGGCGACATCCTCGCGGCGAGCGCGGCGGATCGTGATCGATGAAGCTTCACGCATGGCGAGGTTTACCCGAGATCAGCGGACCGGCGGCAGAGCGAGCACATGCTCCGCGTCGACGATCCAGCGGCGGATCATGGGATAGCGTTCGAGCGCGAGGCCGCCATCCTCCGCGACGCGCGTATAGGCAAGCAGCGAGACGTCGGCGAGCGAGAACGCATCGCCGACCAGGAACTGCGTGCCGGCAAGATGCCGCTCCAGATGATCGAGCGCCACATAGCCGCGCTTGATGAGGTTCGGATCGATCTCCGACACGGCCTTGCCGAGATACACGGTCTGATAGCGGCAAACGGCGACATAGGGCTCGTGGCTGTTCTGCTCCCAGAACATCCAGGCATCCATCTGCGCCGCGCGATAGGGATCGCCGGGGATCAGATCGCTGCCGCGCGCGAGGTAGCGGATGATGGCGTTGGATTGCGCGAGCGTGCGGCCGTCATCGAGCTCGACCGTCGGCACCTGGCCCCAACCGTTCAGCTTGAGGAATTCCGCCGTGCGGCTGCCGCCCTTCATGGTGTCGATCTCGACCCATGTGTACGGCAGCGCCAACTTGTCGCACACCCATTTCACCTTCAGCAATTGCCCGAATTGGCGTCGCCGTAGATTTTCATCTGAGGTCGCTCCGCTTGCGGAGCAACATCGGATCAGCCGCAGATTTCGGTGTCAAGCGAGGTGGCGCGCGTCAAAACTTGTAGCCGATGGCAGCACGAACGCTGTTCTGCGTGACCGACGTGTTCTTGACAGGGCTGAACTTGACGTATTCCCACTCGCCGCGCACGAAAACACAGTTCCACAGCATGTATTCAAGGCCGAGACCAGCGGTCCAGCCGGCAACGTAGGCGTCCGTTTTCGCATCCGTCGCGGTTTGGGCAAACTGCGGGAGTGCAAAGGTGGTCGAACTTCCGTCAGCAAAGTTGATCGTTCGGTTCACGGAGCTTGTGACCGTGCGCGAAACGTCCATTCGGCCGACTGCAAGGCCGCCGAAGACGTAAGGCAGAAAGTCACCGGTTGCCCAACCTGCGCGGCCGCGGAATGTCATCTCATCCTTGAGCTTCAGCGCAGCGCTTCCATTCAACGTCACGCCGTCGGCGGCAGACGCGCCGGCCGGCAGGACCAAATTTGGCTGAGCGACTTGAATCGGACCCAGACTTCCGGAGGTCGTTGTCGTAAGGCCGGACCAATAGGTATAGTTTGCTTCGACACCCAACACGACGTCGTCAAACTGATAATTGCGTCCGACGAATGCTCCGAAGCCCGAGCTTTGCGCATTGACCCGGCCCAGCAGATTGAACTGGGACGTCGGCGCCTGCAGCGTGGTGTTGCGGAAGATGGAATTGGTCAGGGAAGCAACGCTGCCGCCAAAGTCGGTGTTGATCCATGTCTGGCCGACCTGACCGCCGGCATACCAGCCGTCCCAGTTTCTGGTTGGCGCGCTGGAAGCGGGGAGACTGCCGCGAAGGAAATCGGGCATGTCGGCCGCCTGTGCACCGGTCACCGCGCCGAACATCATCGCCACCAGCAAGAACCTACGCATTGCAACGCTCCATCCCACTTACCGAATGCGCGCTGATCATCGCCTGTTAACCTTAACCAATCGTTGTCGCCGGCCGCTTTCGACCACTCAAGTTGCAGAAGCTCGCGGCATGACCCGGCAAAGAAAAACGGCGCGGGATGATCCCGCGCCGTTTCAATCGTTAACCGTGAAGGCTCGAAATTAACCCTCAAATTAACCCTTGCGGATCAGCGGGGGCGGCGGCGGCGGCGGCGGCACGTCGCAGCAGGGCAAGGCGAAGCGCACGCCGAGCTTCACGTCCTGCGAGGTCATGTCGCGGTACTGGAAGCTCGAGGGACCGGCCGGCGTGCCGTCGAAGAAGTGACCCTGGCCGTGGCCGGCGGTGCCCATGTCGAGGTAGCGATAGGCCAGTTCAACCGTGAAGTTGTTGGTGACCTTGTAGGCGACACCGGCATGCAGCGCCCATGCGAAGTTGGTCTTGGTCGCACCGTCGGCGATGAAGGAACTGGTCAGGCCGGACCCGCTCGGGAACGTGGTGACATCGGAGAAGGCCGAGGTCTTGATCACCGCGGCACCGACACCGGCACCGATGAACGGGGTCAAGCAACCCCAGGTGCCGAGATCGGCGTAGATGTTCGCAAGGCCGACCCAGCTCTGGACGCCGCCATGATAGGTGTCGCCGAGCGAGCTGGGCCCGGGGAACGTGAAGAAGTCGGTGCCGTTGAAGCTCACCTTCGAGCGATACTCACCGGTGATGTCGGCGCGGAACCAGCTGTTGAATTGATAGCCGACCCCAAGGCCAAACAGCATGCCGCTGTCGAAGCCGGTGCCATACTGGTTGAAAGCGGTGCCAGCCGGCAGCGTGTCGTAGGCGTTGACGTGCAGCCTGGCCTTGGTGTTGGTCATGCCGATATCGCCGCGCAAATACCAGCCGCCGAAATCCTGGACCGGTGGAGGAGCATACGCCATCGGGGGCGGCGGCATGATCGGCATGTCGGCAGCGAACGCCGCCGAGGACAACAGAGATGCCGCTCCGGCGGCGATCAGGGTCTTTACGCTACGCATTGGCTTCGTCCTTTTGGCCCAAGTGAGGCGACACGAAAGGCCCCACGTCTGAAACTCACGGGCCGGACGATGCCAGCAAATGTTTAAGCGGCACTTAACCCTAATTTTTAAGGTTGATTTTCTCTCACCTTTTGCTGCGGCTGTTGCTTATGGGTCCATAAATGCGCGCGAGCGGCGGCGAAAGATGGCGACCTCGCCACAGGTGCTAATGAAGCGTTGACGCGGGTGCGCGTTTGCAGCGCACGCAGGCGCTGAGTGTTAGCGAATGCTTAATGCGGGGCGGCGCCCTCGCTGCTGACGTTCAGCGAACGGCCTTCGGCATCTTCGGCAGGAACACCGCGAGCAGGCCAATCGCCGGCAGGAATGCGCACAGCTGATAGACGAAGGCGATCGAGGTGTGGTCGGCGAGCTTGCCCAGCACCGCGGCGCCGAGACCGCCGATGCCGAAGGCGACGCCGAAGAACACGCCGGAGATCATGCCGAAGCGAAAAATGCCTCCGGGCGGTAGGGCAAACCAGTTGCATTAGCTAATGGCAGCGATGCGCTGTAGCTAATGGCAGCGATGCGCTGTGGAGTTCTCATCGACGACCCGTCATCCTGAGGAGCGGCCGGTTGGCCGCGTCTCGAAGGATGAATCGGCCACCGGCCGGGCCGTGCATCCTTCGAGACGCGCGCAAGGGCGCGCTCCTCAGGATGACGGAGCCGGCAGATGCGAGATTGGAAACAGCAGCCTTACGCCGCGGCGGCGTGGCCGAGTGCGCTGACGATGTTGTCGACGACCTCTTCCACCAGGATGCGATCGTCACCCTCGCCCATGACGCGGATCACCGGCTCGGTGCCGGAGGGACGGATCAACAGGCGGCCATGGCCGTTGAGGCGCTTCTCGCCGTCGGTGATCGCGGACTTGACCTCGGCGTCGTCGAGCGGCTTGCCGCTGCGATAGCGCACGTTCTTCAGGATCTGCGGCAACGGATCGAAACGCCGGCAGATCTCCGACACCGGGCGGCGCAGCTTCTGCACCACGGCCAGCACCTGCAACGCAGCGACGAAGCCGTCGCCGGTGGTCGAATAGTCCGACATGATGATGTGGCCCGACGGCTCGCCGCCGAGATTGTAGCCACCGCTCAGCATCTGCTCGAGCACGTAGCGGTCGCCGACCGGCGTTCGGACCATCGAAATACCGTGGCCCTGCAGGAAGCGCTCCAGCCCGAGATTGGACATCACGGTCGTGACGATGCCGGGCTTGGCGAGGCGCCCCTCTTCCTTCCAGCTCTGCGCGATCACCGCGAGCAGCTGGTCACCGTCGACGATGTGGCCGCGCTCGTCGACCAGGATGACGCGATCGGCGTCGCCATCGAGCGCGATGCCGATGTCGGCGCGCATCTCGCGCACCTTCCGCGACAGCGCTTCCGGCGAGGTGGAGCCGCATTCCTTGTTGATGTTGAAGCCATCGGGTTCGACCCCAATCGGCACCACATCGGCGCCGAGTTCCCACAGCGCTTCCGGCACCACCTTGTAGGCGGCGCCGTTGGCGCAATCGACCACGACGCGCAGGCCGTCGAGTGAGAGGTCGCGCGGCAGGGTGCGCTTGGCGAATTCGATGTAGCGGTCATGGACGCCGTCGATGCGGCGGGCGCGGCCGAGGCTCGCGCTCTGCGCCAGGCGGCGGTCGAGCGATTCGTCGAGCAGCTGCTCGATCTGCTTCTCGACATCGTCGGACAGCTTGAAGCCCTGCGGGCCGAACAGCTTGATGCCGTTGTCCTCGAAAAGATTGTGCGACGCCGAGATCATGACGCCGAGATCGGCGCGCATCGACTTGGTCAGCATCGCGATCGCCGGCGTCGGCATCGGGCCGACCAGCAGCACGTCCATGCCGACCGAGGTGAAGCCCGCGACCATGGCGTATTCGATCATGTAGCCGGACAGCCGCGTGTCCTTGCCGATCACGACGCGATGGCGATGGTCGCCACGCTGAAACACCAACCCTGCGGCCTGCCCCACCTTGAGCGCGAGCTCCGGCGTGATCAGCCCATTGGCGCGGCCCCGAATTCCATCGGTCCCGAAATATTTGCGGCTCATGTAACCCCCAACACGGACCTCTCGAACCACCCGGCGAGAGAGTCCTGAACGCCTACCAGTGTAGCGTGCATCGGCCTTATAGACTGCCAGGCGCTAAAATGACTTCAAAAAATATGATGAATCATTACCGCGGCCGAACCGTATTTTTCGGCATTAAGGCGCTGAAAAATATAACATTATGGCCATTCAGGCAATCCCCGGGAACGACTGTTGTCCCCTACCTCTTGCCGCCTCGCTTGACGTGCTGGTCACCCTTGCTGGGGGCCGGCTGGATCACATTGACAGGGTCGGAACCGGGAAACGTCTCCTCCAGCCCCTCTTCCAGGGCCTCATCGAGCCGGCGCTTTTCGGCGTTCTCGTCTGCTTTCGGCTTGGAGCCTGATTGCGTCATCGTGCTCTCCTATCCGTCTTCAGATTTGGCGGGCCACCCAACCATGCTAGATGACGGCGAGACCGAACACCCGCAAGACGTCTGCATCGAACTTGCGACATAGAAGAAGGGCCGGGAACGTCCATGAAGCACATTACCTGCATCGAAGATCTGCGCCAGCTGCACAAGCGCAGGGTGCCGAAGGCGTTTTTCGATTATGCGGACCGCGGCTCCTACACCGAGGACACGCTGCGCGCCAACTCCGAGGACCTGCAGCAGATCAAGTTCCGCCAGCGCATCCTGGTCGATGTGTCCAAGCGCAGCCTGGCGACCACGATCCTCGGCGAGCCGGCGGCGATGCCGCTGATCCTGGCGCCGGTCGGCCTGCTCGGCATGCAGCATGGCGACGGCGAGATCTACGCCTGCCGCGCGGCGCAAGCGGCCGGCATCCCGTTCACCCAGAGCACGATGTCGATCTGCTCGATCGAGGACATCGCAGCCAGTGTCGACAAGCCGTTCTGGTTCCAGCTCTACGTCATGAAGGACCGCGGCTTCATCAAGTCGCTGATCGAGCGCGCGATCACGGCGAAATGCTCGGCGCTGGTGTTGACCGTCGACCTGCAGGTGATCGGCCAGCGCCACCAGGACATCAAGAACGGCATGACGGTGCCGCCGGAATGGTCGCTGTCGAAGCTCTTGGACTTCGCGAGCAAGCCGTCATGGGTCGCCGGCGTGCTGCGCGGCAAGCGCCGCAGCTTCGGCAACATCGTCGGTCACGTCAAAGGCACCGAGGATCTGACCAAGCTGTCGGAATGGACCGCCTCGCAGTTCGATACCACGCTGAACTGGAAGGACATCGACTGGATCCGCAGCATCTGGCCGGGCAAGCTGATCCTTAAAGGGATTCTCGATGTCGAGGACGCCGAGCTCGCCGCCAAGACCGGCGCGCAGGCGATCGTGGTGTCCAACCATGGCGGCCGCCAGCTCGACGCGCGCCGTCCTCGATCGAGGTGCTGCCGGAGATCGTCGACGAGGTCGGCTCGAGGCTCGAGATCATGTTCGACGGCGGCATCCGCACCGGCATGGACATCATGCGGGCGCTCGCGCTCGGCGCGAAGTCCTGCATGATCGGCCGCGCCTATGCCTACGGCCTCGGCGCCGGCGGCCAGGAAGGCGTCGCCAAGGCGCTCGACATCCTGGGCAAGGAGCTCACCACCACGATGGGGCTGTGCGGCGTTAACACCATCGCCGAGATCGACGACAAGGTGCTGGCGGTTTAGCGCAGCTACATACTCCCTCGTCGTCCCGGGCAAGCGAAGCGCGACCCGGGACCCATAACCACAGCCGTGCGAGATTTGGCGCAGCTGCGGCCACAGCTGTGCTCAACAACAATGATCGGTGGTTATGGGTCCCGGCTCCCGTGCGCAATTGCGCACTAGGCCGGGACGACGTGTTGAGAGAGACTGGCCTTCGCGTCACATCGGCGGTGCGATGCCGTCGCGGCCGACATTGACGCGGTTGGCTTCCAGCGTGCCGTCGTCCTTCTTCACCGCGCCGAAGATGATGATCTTGGCGCCCGGCTTCAGCTCCGACTTGTCGCCGGAGACGAAGGTGACGACCGGGGTTCCCGGCGGCACCACGACCTTCTTCTCACCGTCCTTGTATTTCACCGTGATGTTCTGGCCGTCAGTGCCCTTCACCGTCTCGGCGACGGTGGCGTTGGTCATGGTCGAGTTGGCGCGCAGGTCCCAGGGACGGAAGCCTTCCGCGGCGCCGCGCTGGTTTTCCGGGAAGATATGCACCGCGATCGCCTTCTGGGTTCCGTCCGGCTCGGGCATCGCGGTAACGCCGATATAGGAACCGGACTTGATCTCCGACAGATCGGTCTTGGCGATGCCGAACACCGCGACGTTGTCGGTCGTGCGTACCTTCATATCGTCGCCGTCGCGCGACTTGATCGACAGCATCGCGCCGTCGACGGCCTCGATGGTGCCGCGGATGCGCACCGTCGGCGGTTGTTGCGCCGATGCGGCTGAGGCAAAGGCAACGAGAAGCAATGCGGCGAACAGCGTCGATTTCGGCATGGTGTTCCTCATGGGTTTGGCTGGCGGAATAGGGAACACCGGGGAGTTGCAGGTATTCCGTGCGGCTACCTCCCCTTCGCGGGAAGGCGGCACGCACGACAACTACGGACCGGATGAGGATGCTGTTACTGCGATAACGAAACTGTCATCCCGTAGCCCGGATGGAGCGGAGCGCAATCCGGGACTTTCTCAAGGTCGGCACCGTCCGTGATTTCGCTTCGCTTCATCCGAGCTACGAACCACGCGTCACATCGGCGGCGTAAGGCCGTCGCGGCCGACGCTGACGCGGTCGGTTTCGAGCGAGCCGTCGGGCAGCTTCTTCATGAAGGCAATGACCTTGGCGCCGGCCTTCAAGTCCGCCTTGTCGCCTGGAACATAGGTCACGACCGGCGTGTCGGGCGTGACCTGCACCTTCTTCTCGCCGTCCTTGTACTTGACCAGCAATGTATGACCGTCATTGCCCACGACGGATTCCGCGACGGTGGCGTTGGTCATGCTGCTGTTCGGCTTCAGATCATACGGCCGCGAGCCTTCACCGGTGCCGCGCATGTTTTCGGGGAAGACATGCACCTCGACCGCCTTCGGCACGCCGTCGGCCCCCGGCACCGTGGTCGTACCGATGAAGGAACCGACCTTGATGTCGGACAGCGCGATCTTGGTGAGGCCGAGCACCACCATATTGCCCGCCATGTGCAGCTTGACGTCCTCGCCGCTGCGCGACTTCACCGCCAGCGTAACGCCATCGACGCTCTCGACGGTTCCACGCACCCGTGTTGGCGTCGGCGGCTGCTGCGCAAGCGCGTAAAGCGTGGATGCCGTCACCATCGCGAGCGCAATGAACGGACGAATGAAATGGGAACGGCTGGCAGGCATGGTGATCTCCGGGAGGGAACGCGAGGGGACTAACACGAGACACCGCTCCGGAGACGCTATTCCAGGCCTCAAGTCTTTGTGAGATCGGCCTCGACAAGCGCACGCAATTCGGGCGTGACGTGCGGGCGCTGCCCGAACCACAATTCGAAACCCCGCACGGCCTGATGCAGCAGCATGCCGAGCCCGTCGGCGGTCTTCAGCCCGCGCGCCGCTGCCGCGGCAAGCAACGGCGTCACCAGCGGCACATAGACGAGATCGGAAACAACCGCGCTCTGCGGCAACAGCCCCACATCGATCTCGAGCGCGGGCTGGCCATGCATGCCGAGCGACGTCGTGTTCACGAGCAGGCCTGCGCGCGGCAGCAGCTCGCCGACCGTGCCCCACGTCGCAGGGTGAACACGCGCGCCAAATTGCTCTGCGAGCGCGCGGGCACGGTCGATGGTGCGGTTGACCAGATGCACGCGCGCAATCCCGCGCTCGATCAGGCCGAACACCACCGCACGCGCCGCGCCGCCGGCGCCGAGCACCAGCGCGTCCTCCGTCTTGTCCCAGCCGGGCGCGCAGGCGTCGAGATTGTTGATGAAGCCTTCGACATCGGTGTTGGTCGAGCGCAGCTCGCCGTCGGCGAACCACAAGGTGTTAGCGGCACCGACGGCGCGGGCGCGAGCGTCCGGGGCCGACAGCGCCAGCGCGCGCTCCTTGTGCGGAATGGTGACGTTGGCGCCGACGAAGCCGCGCAGCGACAGGCGGAACAGGAAATCCTTGAAATCCTCCGGCGGCACCGCCTCGATCACATAGCCGCCCTCGATGCCGAGCGTGCGCAGCCAGTAGTGATGGATCAGCGGCGATCGGGAATGCGCCGCCGGCCAGCCGATCAGGCACGCGGCGCGGGTTTTGGCTTGGGTGCTGCCTTGGGTGTTGCCTTGGGATGTCATGGCCGTGACATCGGCCAAGGCAGCCGCGCTGTCAATCCGTCCGCTTCGCGGTTGCGGCAACCAGCGCGCTGAGGGCGAACGCGGTGGCCGCGGCAAACCAGATCGCTCCGAGATTGATCCAGCGGTAGGCAAGTGCCCCGAGCAGAGCGCCCGCGACCAGCGCCGCCCACAGCAATACGTTGGGCAGCCAGGCCCAGGGCGCACCGCCGGTCAGCGCGGCGGCGATCAACTGCCCGGCCTTCACCAGCGCTCCCGTGACATAGGTCAGGCCAAGCCCGGCCCCGCCTTCGAGCTGGAACACGGCGTTCTCGAGCCCCATCGCCAGCACGATGGCGGCGACCGCCGCGTTCGGCAGGCCATACGCATAAGCCAATGCCGCTGCCATCAGCAGCAGTGCCTCGACCAGCAGGATCAGGGGCTGGCGATGCGCGATCCGGCTGAGTACGACCAGGCTGCCGGCCGCGGCGCCGGCGACGAACAGCGCGATCAGTTCCAGTGCATCCAGGGCGTGCTGCCAGTGGCCCTCGGCCAAGGTCACGCCGAGCCGCGTCGAGTTGCCGCTCATGAAGGAGACGAACAACCCGCCGAGATGCAGATAGCCGATGCCATCGACATAGCCGGCCAGCGCGCTGAGCGCGCAGGCCAGCGCCAGGTTACGGCGGGATTCAAGCATGATGGCGGAAATCGCTCTCCCTGTTCAGAACGACAATGTTCATGAAAGCGATCGGCTTGAGAAGAGCAGGAAGCGACGGAGCAATTTCCCCCGTCATTCCGGGATGGTCCGAAGGACCAGACCCGGAATCTCGAGATTCCGGGCTCGATGCTAATGCATCGCCCCGGAATGACGGAAGACGTCACGCCGCGTCGCGATGCGCGGCGATGATTTGGTCGGCGGCGCGGCCGGTCACTTCGGCCATGCGGTCGAACTGGCGGGTGAAGGTGCCAGCGCCTGCGGTGGCGGAGCGCAGCTCGACGATGAGGTCGCCGATCTCGGATTCCGGCATCGTGGCACGGACGCAGTCCCAGCCGCTCCAGCCCTCGCGGGTGTCGAAGCCGAGGATCTGGCCACGACGCGCCGACAGGATCGCGTTGACCTTGGCGGTCGCCTCGGTCGGGCAAACGATCTCGACCATGTGGATCGGCTCCAGCAGCACCGGCTGGCACTGCGGCAATGCCTCGCTGACGCCGACCCGCGCCGCGGTACGGAACGCAAGGTCGGAGGAGTCGACGCTGTGATAGGAGCCGTCGGTCAGCGTGACGTCGACGTCGATCACGGGGAAGCCGAGCGGGCCGCGCGTGAGCGCGTCGACCACCCCTTCCTCCACCGCGCCGATATAGTTGCGCGGCACCGCGCCGCCGACCACCTTCTCGTGGAATTCGAAGCCGCTTCCGCGCGGCTTCGGCTTGATGTCGAGCACGACGTCGCCGAACTGGCCGTGGCCGCCGGACTGCTTCTTGTGCCGGCCGCGCTGGGTGACCGCCTTGCGGATGGTCTCCTGATAGCCGATCGCCGGCGGATGCGATTTGACGTTGACGCCGTAGCGGTCCTTCAGCCGCTCCTGCGCGACGCGCAGATGCATCTCACCCTGCCCCCACAGCACGGTGTCGTGGGTGCGCGGGTTCTGGATCATCGTCAGCGAGGGATCCTCCTCGTTCAACCGCAGCAGCGCCTGGCCGAGCTTGACGTCGTCCTTGCGGTCGGTCGCGGCGATCGAGATCGACAGCACCGCCGCGGCGGGCTCGATCTTGACCAGCGAGGCCGGGGCGGTCTTGCCGCTCGACACCGTATCGCCGGTCTTGATCGCATCGAGCTTGCCGAGCGCGACCGCGTCGCCGGCTTCGGCCTGCGGCCGCTTGCTGTCATGCATGCCCGAGACCGCGAGGATGCCGGAAACCCGCCCGCTTTCGCCGCTAGAGGCTTGCAGCGTCGCGCCGTCGTCAAGCCGGCCTGCGAGCACACGCGCCAGCGACAGCTTGCCGCCGTGCTGCAGATGCACGGTCTTGAACACATAGGCCAGCGCATCCTTCTGGTCCTTGATGCCGAGCCGGGCGGCGGTCTCATTGACGCCTGGCGCCTCGTGGCGCAGCGCCTTCATCAGGCGGAGCACGCCGTTCTCGCGGCTCGCCGCACCAAGCAGCACCGGACAGATCAGCCCTTCGCGCAGTTCGCGCGCGAGATCGTCGAACACGGCATCGCGCGGCGGCTGGATATCCTCCAGCAATTGCTCCATCAGCGCATCGTCGTGATCGGCGAGCTTCTCCAGCATCGAGAAGCGCGCTTCCTTCCCGCGATCGAGATTGCCGCCTTCCAGCGCCATCACCTCCGACGGCTTGTGCTCGCGATAGACGAAGGCGCGCTCCAGCGCGAGATCGACAAAGCCCTCGATCAGATCGCCGTTCCAGATCGGGATCTGGCGCAGCACCAGCGGCACGCGCGAGGCCGGCTGCAGCGTCGCAAGCGTCTCGCGGACGCGCTTGTTGGCACGGTCGATCTTGTTCAGGAACAGAAAACGGGGAATCCCGAGCTCCTCGAGCTCGCGCAGGATGATCTGCAGCTGCGGCAACTTCTTCTCGTCAGCCTCGCAGACCACGACCGCGGCATCGACTGCCGGCAACGCGGCACGCATGTCGTGCGCGAACTCGATCGAGCCGGGGCAATCGATAAAGGTGTAGCTGTCCCCCATAAAGGTGGTGGTCGCGGCGGTCAGGCCTACGCCCATCTTGTGTTGACGTGCCTCGGGGCTGGCATCGCCGACGGAGGTTCCGGCATCGACGCTGCCGGCAGTCTTGATGGCGCCAGTGCGCGCCAGGATCGCTTCCAGAAGTGTGGTTTTACCGCTTTGGAAAGGGCCCACCAGCGCGATGCACCGTGGACCTCGGGGACTTCTGACGTCTTGTCCCATTGCCGCCTCCTCGTGTTGGAGCTCGGCCCATGATTGGGTCGGCGACCGTTTATGGTCTGCCTGCGTTTGGCGTTTGGCAAGCGGGAAAACGTCGCTGCGGTGCGGCGTCGCGGAAGTTTGCGATGGCGGAGCCGCGCGCCGTCATTCGCCGGACGATTGCGTCCGATGCATCAGTTCCTTGGCGCAAGTCCCGGCGCAATCTCGCGCCAGCGCAGCGCGATGTCGAGCAGGCGCTGCACGGCAGGCGACACATCTTCCTCGTGCCACGCAATCGTGAGCGGAGCCATCACCACCGGCGCGGCAAGCGAAACATACGACACGCCACGACCGGTTTGCGCGCACGCCGCGGCTTCAGGTACGAGCGACACGCCGACACCGGCGGCGATCAGGCCGATCGCCGTTTGCAGATGCAGAACTTCCTGCGCGAGCCGCGGCGTGAAGCCGGCGGCCTGGCAGGCGGCGACGATCAGGCCGGTGACCGAAGGCTCCGGCTGCACCGGATAGAGCACGAAGGCATCGTCGGACAGTTCGGCGAGCGCAATGTCGCCGCGCGCCGCGAGGGGATGCGCCCGCGGCAGCGCCGCGACATAGGGCTCATCGAGGATCAGACGCTGCGCGAGCCCTGCTTCCGGTAACAGCGCCGGGCGTGCGAAGCCGACGTCGATCCGGCGCCGCCGCAATGCCTCGGCAATCTCCGCCGCGAGCATCTCGTCGAGCACGAGCTCGACATCGGGACAGGCGTCGCGATAGGCGCCGATCGGGCAGGCCGGCAAACATCGCGGAGCCGACGAATCCGATTGCGAGCTTGCCGGCCTGGCCGCGCCCGACGCGCCGCGTGTCCGCAACTGCACTCTCGAAACTTGCGAGCAGCGCGCGTGCGCGCGCAAGAAACAGCTCGCCGGCCTCGGTGAGCCTGACAGGACGGCTATTCCGCTGCAGCAGCGTCACGCCGAGCTCGTCCTCGAGCTGGCGGATCTGCTGGCTCAGCGGCGGCTGTGCGATGTGCAGCCGCTCGGCCGCGCGGGTGAAATTCAATTCCTCGCCGAGCGCCACGAAATATCTGAGGTGTCGCAATTCCATGCCGGCGATATAGCACGGCGGCCGGCGCCGGCAGCCAAATGCAATAGCTCTGCTACCGTATCGAACGGGTATTGGACCAGACGCGCGAACGCGGACAGCCTGCGGCAAACCACAGGAGGTCGCCATGACGGCACTGGAAAAAGCCTTCGCGGACGCGGCCGCGGCCGGCATCACGCAACAGAAGATCGAGATCGGCGGCCTGTCCGTCAACGTCGCGCGTTTCGGCAAGGGGCCGGCGCTGCTCCTGCTCCATGGCTGGCCGGAGTTCTGGCTGGTGTGGCGCCCGCTGATGCTGCGGCTCGGCGACAGTTGTGAGCTGATCGCGCCGGACCTGCGCGGCTGCGGCGACACCGGCAAGCCGGTGCCCGGACCTGACGCGTCCGCCACGGCGGAGCGCCACGCGCTGGACATGTTCGCGGTCATGGACGCGTTCGGTCATGACCGCTTCGGCGTGATCGGCGGCGATCTCGGCGCCTATGTCATGCAGGCGATGTCGCATCGTCAGCCGCAGCGGCTGACCGGCACGCTGTATCTCTGCACGCCCTATCCGGGCCTCGGCCACCGCTACGGCGAGCCCGGCCACCTGATCGAGGTCTGGTATCAATACTTCCAGCAGCTGCCATGGGCCGCGCAACTGGTCGGAAGCTCGCGCGAGTCATGCCGGCTCTACTTCCGCCATTTCCTCGACCATTGGTCGGGCGACGATCCCGCCGTGTTCGGCGACCTGCTCGAAGCCTATGTCGATAACTTCATGAAGCCGGGCAACATCCAGGGCGGCTTCGACTGGTATCTCTCGTCCGCGCCCAATCGCCGGCTCTGGCTGGAAGGCAGACTGCCGGCGCAGCCGCGCATCGAAATCCCTTCGCGCTTTCTCTGGGGCCGCCGTGATCCGCTGATCGCGCCGGAATGGTCGGACCGGCTGGGGGACTATTGGAGCGAACCTTCGATCAGCTTCGTCGACACCGGGCATTATGTTCACGCCGAGGCGCCCGAGATCGTTGCCGAAGAGGCCCGCGGCTTCTTCGGCAGATTGCAGAACGTTGCGCGCGCGAGTTAGCGCCCCGGACGGAGCTCCAGGCTCTCGAGGCCGGCGGCGATGTTGACGCCGACCTGGCCCTGCACGCTGAGCGGCTGCAGGGCGATCGTGTTGTCGGAGCCGCCGACCAGCACGTTGCCGCCGACGCCGACGCCGAGTGCCGCACTGCCCTGCGCACCGGCATAATTGCCGGAGAGCGCACCCGGCCCGAGCCGCTCCACCGGTGCATAGACGCCCCAGGCCAGCGCCGATTCCTGAGTGATGCCGAGATCGATGCCGACCTTTTGGATGGTCGCGATGTAACGATCCTCAGGCAGGCCGTTGGCGCGCAGCACGCAACCGAGATGGGTCACCGAGCCGACGATGAAGCCGACGCTCGCGCCACCGCGGCATTCCAGGACGCCGACCTGAACGCGCTGGCTCGGCTGTTGGGCGTCGGCGCCAACGATTGCGGTCAGCGTGGCGATGGCGGCACCGGCGAGGAGAGTGAAGCGACGCATGATGGGAGTCTCCGGCTGAGAGGCATGACGCGAGCAGAGAGCAGAACGGCGCCGTGTCTGTAGCGCCTTTCGCATCCTATGCCACAACATCGATTGTGCAGCCAGAATTTGCGGTGCTCGGCCACCGATTGTTAGGAGATGTTGCGGCGCTGCTATCTTCCTCCGAGCCTGCCGATTTGGTCGAGCAACGGACAGCAAACAGCAGACAACAAAAAAAGAGGCCCGCTTTCGCGGGCCTCTCTGACCGAACACCGACCGACTTAGTGGTGGTGATGATGACGGTGGTGACGATGATGCCGGCGCGGACCAGCGGTGCGGACCGGCTCGAGATCGATCCCGGCGATGCCGGCCGCAACGTTGAGGCCGGTCTGGCCCTGCACGCTGATCGGCTGCAGCGCATAGGCGTTGTTCGGGCCGCCGAACAGGAAGTTACCGCCCGCACCAAGGCCGACCGACGCGTTGACGCCGACGCCGCCGTAGCTACCGGCAAGCGCACCGCGCGGAAGCTGCGTGGTCGGCGCGCTGACGGCCCAGGCGAGCTGGGTCGTCGCGGTGACGCCGAGGTCGACGCCGATCCGCTTCACGGTCGCAACATAAGGCTCGGGACGCGGCCGCCGCTCTGGAATACGCACTCGAGGCGGGCAACAGAGCCGACGACGAAGCCGACGTTCTCGCCGCCCTGGCATTGCAGAACCCCGGCCTGAACCTGCTGGGGTGCCGCGTTGGCGGTGGCGAACGGCGCCAGCAACGCAAGCGCTGCAAGGGTGAGAGTCGAAAGTCGCATTGGTCTGTCTCCGCAAGGTGAACTGAATTTGTGCGGCGGACAGAATGCAAGGGTCGTGTCCAAAACAAGGCAGTTCGCAAAGACGCCGTAAAAACTTCCCGCGTGTGGCATCGAAGTTCGCGCACACACGCGTGAGATGAGCAGGTTGTGATTTGACTCCGCGATTTTACCGCCGCGCGATCTCAGCACACAAACAGAAACGCTCCCGCACCAGGTGCGGGAGCGTTTCTTGGTTTCTTAGTTCAGAACCGACTATCGCAAATTACCGCAGAAGCGCTGGATGCGCTTGCAGGCATCCTCGAGATCCGAGGTCTTGGTGGCGTAGGAGATGCGGAACGCGGGTCCGAGGCCGAACGCCGACCCCTGCACGACCGCGACGCCTTCGCTCTCGAGCAACTCGGTGACGAACGCCTCGTCGTTGTCGATCACCTTGCCCGAGGGCGCCTTCTTGCCGATCGTGCCGGCGCAGGACGGATAGACGTAGAACGCGCCTTCCGGCCGCGGGCACTCGATGCCGTTCGCCTGGTTGAGCATCGACACCACGAGGTCGCGGCGCTCCTTGAACACCTTGTTGTTCGCGGCGATGAAGTCCTGCGGACCGTTGAGCGCCTCGACCGACGCCCACTGCGCGATCGACGACGGGTTCGAGGTCGACTGCGACTGGATCGTCGCCATCGCCTTGATCAGTTGCGCCGGGCCGCCGGCATAGCCGATGCGCCAGCCGGTCATGCAGTAGGCCTTCGACACGCCGTTCACGGTCAGGGTGCGATCGTAGAGGCTCGGTTCGACCTGCGCCGCCGTGGTGAAGACGAAGTCGTCATAGACTAGGTGCTCGTACATGTCGTCGGTCATCACCCAGACATGCGGATGCTTGACCAGCACGTCGGTGATCGCCTTGAGCTCGCTCCGAGTATAGGCCGAGCCGGTCGGGTTCGACGGAGAGCACAGGATCACCCACTTGGTCTTCGGCGTGATCGCCTTCTCGAGATCTTCCGGGCGCAGCTTGAAGCCGGTCGAGGCCGGGCAAACCACCGGCACCGATTCGCCGCCGGCGAGCGCGACCATCTCGGGATAGCTGACCCAATACGGCGCCGGGATGATCACCTCGTCGCCCGGATTGATGGTCGCCATCAGCGCATTGTAGAGCACCTGCTTGCCGCCGGTGCCGACGATGATCTGGTTCGCCTTGTAGCTCAGGCCGTTCTCGCGCGAGAACTTGTTGATGATGGCTTCCTTGAGCTCCGGAATGCCGCCGACATCGGTGTACTTGGTCTTGCCGGCCTCGATCGCATGGATCGCAGCCAGCTTGATGTTGGCGGGCGTGTCGAAGTCAGGCTCGCCGGCGCCGAGGCCGATGACGTTGCGGCCCGCGGCTTTCAGCGCGCGTGCTTTGTCCGTGACCGCGATCGTCGCGGACGGCTTCACACGGTCGAGCGCAGCGGACAGGAAGGCCATTATCATCTCCTGGCAAACGTCGTGAGCCGTTGGGCCACGACTTGATTTGAATGGGATCGCGGCACCCTAGGCCTGTCGCCGCTGCATCGCAAGAAGCTTGGCGGTCAAGCACGAAAACTTTCCCGCATGGCTCGCAACATGCGCAATTTTCCGCAAGTTCCGGCCCCAAATGACTCATATCCGGCAAGCGCAGCTGTGGGCGCTCCAGCCTTGCCGGCAAGGCCTGCGGCCGCGTGCGCCGGCGCAGATTGCTCCGAGGACAATTGCCGTGCCGCGCTTGCCAGATGGTGCCGACGGCGGGCGGTCCGTTGCAGCCGCCGGCGGGCACGCGCGATCGGGATGGCGCGTTAACGTTTGTAAATTGCCGCGCGCCGGCCAAGGTATCGACCACGGCATCGATGCCATCGACCGGCACCGGGCACGGCGTCGCGCAGCCGTGATCCGAGTTGCTCTGCCGTGTTGATGGAATCGTTCTGCACGCGTGCAGTGCGGTAGACGTTTCGACTTTTTCCACGTTCCAGGGCTTGCGACGCACCTCTGTCGGCATCATTGTTTAGCGGCATTGCGGTGTGACAGGCCGCGCAATTTCCAAGCGTACCGTCTCAGACCAAGTGAACCTGACGCATCGAGTGAACCCCGACGCAATGTACAAGCTCTATTCGATGCAGCGCTCCGGCAACAGCTACAAGGTCCGGCTGGCGCTTGCGGTGCTGAACACGCCGTACCAGGCGATCGAGATCGACATCCTGCGCGGTGAGAGCCGCACCCCGGACTTCCTGGCCAAGAATCCGAGCGGCCAGGTGCCGTTGCTCGAGGTTGCCGAAGGCCGCCATCTCGCCGAGTCCAACGCCATCCTCTGGTACGTCGCGATCGGCACGCCGCTGGCGCCGGAGTCGCGGATCGAGCGCGCCGAGGCGCTGCAATGGATGTTCTTCGAGCAGCACGCGCTGGAGCCGAATATCGGCGCTGCCTATTTCTGGCTGTCGCTGGTCAAGGGCGGGCGCGACCTGCAGACGCACGCGCTGGAGGACTGGATGGAGCGCGGCTATGCGGCGCTGCAGGTGATGGAAAATCACCTCAAGGGGCACGCCTTTTTCGCGGCCGAACAGTTCACCGTCGCCGACATCGCGCTCTACGGCTACACCCACGTCGCCGACCGCTGCGACTTCGACCTGGCCACTTTCCCGTCGATCCGCGCCTGGCTGAAACGGGTCGAGCAGATCCCCGGATTTGTCTCGATGGATTGGCAGCCTGGTGCCGGGGCCGAGCCCCAGGCGCGCCTTGTGGCAGGCGTTTGAACAACCGGTCTGAATTCCGGGAATAGCGGGGAACCTGCCCAAATGACGGGCAAAACCTTCGTCTGGGCCGCATTTTCGCCGTTTTCGAGGGACCTCGCCGCCGCAATGTTGCCGGTGACGCTGGGCAGATTCGTTCGGATGTCGCGAGTGATTCGCTCGCGGCCTGAGGGATTTGCACCATGAAACGGTGGTCCGGCACGGCAGGCTTCCATGGCCGCCCTGCCCCAGTGGCATCATCCCGCCTGACCAACGCGATCGCCGCGTCGCTCGCGCTTGGCGCGCTGACGCTGTGCCTGGTCGTCGCCGTGACGCTGCTGGCGAGCAACATCAGCATGGCGACATCGATCCCGGCGTAATCCACCAGTTTCCATTTGGCACCTGATCCGCGGCAAGGCGCGGGAGAGACAGCGGCGCGACATGATGAAGACCCCCGTGGGACTTGTGACTGTGACGCTGTCGGCGGCGATCCTGCTTGCGGCATCGCTCCTGATCGTGACCGGCACGCAGGGCGAAGACCGTGCGCACCCCGCGCATGTGACGACGCCTGCCGCCAAGCCGGCTCCGCACCGCTAGCGCGAACGCGCTAGCTCCATTTGTGGAAGATGAAGAACGCACCGGCGGCGATGAAGGCAAAACCGAGCGCGTGATTCCAGCCCAGCGGCTCCTTCAGATACAGCACCGAGAAGCCGGCGAACACGACCAGCGTGATCACCTCCTGCATGGTCTTGAGCTGCGCGGCGCTATAGACCTCGCTGCCCCAGCGATTGGCCGGCACCGCCAGCCAGTATTCGAAGAAGGCGATGCCCCAGCTCACCATGATGACAAGGGGGAGCGAATGATCCTTGAACTTGAGATGGCCGTACCAGGCGAAGGTCATGAAGACGTTCGAGGCAAACAGCATCAGGACCGGCAGCAGCGAAGGCGAAATGACGGGCATCGATGTCCTCTTTCAAGCAAAGCACGCGGTAACCCGCAGGCCCGGAACCGGGTTCCGCGCCGATCTGCATATCATTTGATTTGAAAGAAGCGAAAGCTGGTTCGGCCCGCGCAAGGCCAGCTTAACGGTCGGGGCGGAAATCCCGGCGCCGTTGCGGAGCTGTCGTCAAACTACCGCTTTATCGTTTGTTTGACAGATAGCGAGAACGCGCATGCGGTTTGATTGGCGTGCCATTTCAGGTCCGGCCCTGACGGCGATCACGGCGCTTGCCGCGTTCCTGATCGACCGCCTCCTTGTCCCCGTCCCCAATCCCGCGCCGCTGTTCGTCTGCATCGTGGCGCTCGCCAGCTCGATCAGCGGCATCAGCTCCGGGCTGATCTCCGCGGCGATCGCGGTGGCCGGCTCGGCGCTGTTCTTCCTCGATCATCGCGCGCTGCCCGGCTACGACGCCGCCGACGTCGCGCGAATGCTGATGCTGGCCGCGACCGCGGCCGGCACCGCCCTGATCACCGGAATGCTGCGGCAGAAATGGATCGACGCCTTTGCCGCGGACCAGCAGCATCACGCCACCTCGGCGCGGCTCGCTGCCGCGCTCGACCAGGTCGACATCGGCATCGTGCTGCTCGACGCCGACACCCGCGCCGAATTCATCAATCGCGCCTTCCGCGAATATTTCGCGCTCTCCGATGCACAGGCCGACAGCAAGCCGCCCTTCGTCGCGCTGATGTATCATGGCCGCGACACCGGCGCCTACGAATTGCCGGAAGACGAGCTGAGCGCGTTCATCGCCGAGCGCATCGCCATGATGCGATCGGGCGATTCCACACCGATCAACCTCAATCTCGCCGACGGCCAGGTGCTGCGCTTCAGCTGCACGGCGCTCCCCGACGGCGGCCGCATGCTGAGCTATACGCCGGTGACCGACCTCGTGCGGCACACCGACGATCCGGCCAGGGCCGACGAATATCGCGCACAGCGCGCCGGGCGCGAACGCCATCTGGCGCGGCTGCTGCGCGCCGCCGAATGAGGCGCGACCACGTCGGCAATTGATCCCGCGAGATAGCGACGGTAGAACCTTCGCGAGCGATGCGCAGACATCGTGCAACGCGGGATCATCCAGGGTTCGTTCATGTCCGACGACGTCACCATCCGCTTCGTCACGCGCGACGACTACGCCCAGTGGCTTCCTCTGTGGGACGGCTACAACGCCTTCTATGAACGGTCCGGACCGACCGCGCTCGCGCCCGAGATCACCGCGATGACGTGGCAGCGCTTCTTCGATGCCTACGAGCCGGTGCATGCGCTGGTCGCCGACGCCGGCGGCACGCTGCTCGGGCTGACGCATTATCTGTTTCACCGCTCGACCACGGCGATCGCGCCCACCTGCTATCTGCAGGATCTCTTCACCAGTGAGGCCGCGCGCGGCAAGGGCGTCGGCCGCGCCTTGATCAACGGCGTCTACGCGCAGGCGAAACTCGTCGGATCGCCGCGGGTCTACTGGCAGACGCATGAGACCAATCACACCGCGATGCAGCTATATGACAAGGTCGCGGACAAGCCCGGCTTCGTCATCTATCGCAAGATCATCTGAGCGCGCCTGCGCGGCCTGTGGATGCAATGGAGATGTCACCGGCGCGTTACAAAGCCCGGCTAGGCTTCCGCGTGCGTAAGATCAGGCCCCCCGTCTCAGATCTTCGCCCCGAGCGGTCCCCGTCAGTCGCCGCGTCTGACCGGGACCGCTTTTTTTGTGACACTGCCATCCGCGACACTGCCATTTTTGCGACATTGCCATGCGTGATCGGCGGTAGGGCGGCACCTTGCCGCCCCTCGGCGTGCTTGTCACAATGCACGGCATCCCTCGCCTATCCCACAGGATTGTCTCATGGAAATTCGTAATCTCGGCGGCTCCGGCCTGCGCGTGTCCGCGGTCGGCATCGGCTGCAACAATTTCGGCCAGCGCACCGATCTGGAAACCTCGCGCAAGGTGATCCACAAGGCGATCGATCTCGGCATCACCTTGTTCGACACTGCCGACATCTATGCGGGCATGGGTGGCTCGGAGACCGTGCTCGGCACCGTGCTGGGCGATCGCCGCAAGGACATCGTGCTCGCCACCAAATTCTCCAAGCCAATGGCGACCGACGGCACCAAGCAGGGCGCCTCGCGGCGCTACATCATGTCCGCGGTCGAAGCGAGCCTTACCCGCCTGAAGACCGACTACATCGATCTCTACCAGCAGCACGATTATGATCCGCTGACCCCGATCGACGAGACGCTGCGCGCGCTCGACGATCTCGTGCGCCAGGGTAAGGTGCGCTACATCGGCAACTCCAACTTCCCGGTATGGCGGATCGCGGAGGCCGAATACGTCGCGCGCGAGCTGAACGTGAACCGCTTCGTGTCCTGTCAGGACGAATACAGCCTCGTGGTGCGCGGCATCGAGAAGGACCTCTTGCCCGCCGCGCAGCAATACAATCTCGGCCTGCTGCCGTTCTTCCCGCTCGCCAGCGGGCTGTTGACCGGCAAGTACCAGCGCGGCACTGCTGCGCCCGCCGACACCCGCTTCGCCAAGGCGCCGGCCTTGAAGGACCGCTACGTCACACCGCGCAACGAGGACATCGTCGAGCAGCTGCAGGCCTTTGCACAGGAGCGCGGCCACACCATGCTCGAGCTCGCCTTCTCCTGGCTCGCCGCCCGCCCGCAAGTCGCAAGCGTCATCGCCGGCGCGACACGTCCCGAGCAGATCGAGCAGAACGTCAAGGCGATCAGCTGGAAGCTGAGTGCGGAGGAGATGGCGGAGATCGATCGGATTACGAAGGGGTAGGCCCGCTCGAGCTGCAGTCGCAATTGTCGTCCCTGCGAAAGCAGGGACCCATAACCACAAATGCCTGTGGTGATGCCGCACTGGGGCCGCAGCGTGCTCCAACAGCACCAACGGTGGTTATGGGTCCCGGCTCGCGCTTCGCTTGGCCGGGACGACACTGAATATGCGGCTAACGGTTACAACACCAACCCCTTCATCGGCTTCACCGGGGCGCTGTCCGGGAACACCGCATCGGCCAGCACGCGCTCGCCGAGGCCGAACTGGTCGTGCAGCACGCCCTTGATCACGGCGCGCAGGTCGGTGGTCGGGGCGAGGTCGCGGGCCTGGTAGAGATTGGCCGGCTTCAGCCCCGGCCAGTCGGTGATCATCCGGCCGCCGTTCACCGCGCCGCCGGCGAGCAGCGCGATCGTGCCGGTGCCGTGGTCGGTGCCCTCGGTGCCGTTGATGCGCGCGGTGCGCCCGAACTCGGTGGCGACCACGATCACGGTGTCGCGCCAGCGCGCGCCGAGGCCGCTCTGGAATTCCGCCAGTGCGCCGTCGAGACCGCCGAGCAGTTGCGCAAGCCGGCCGACCGGTCCGCCTTCATTGGCGTGGGTATCCCAGCCGTCAAAGGCCAGCGCGCCGATCCGCGGACCATCATCCGCCGCCATCAATTTGGCGGCGCCGCGCGCCACCAGCCGCATCGCCGCGACGCCGCCTGCGCCGGGCTGCGGTTTCATCTCGTTGCCTTGCGCCTGCTTCTCGAGCTGCAAGCCTTGCGTCAGCGCGCTCGCCAGCGTCGGATCGCGGTGCTGGTAGAGATCGAGCAGCCGCATGGCGGTGTCGTCGGCGGCCTGCGGCAGCGCGGTCGGCGCCCAGCCGACGGTCGGCGCTGCGCCGCGCAACACCAGCGGCGTGGTCGGGCCGACCGCGAG